>CAYWNP010000039.1:14989-21057 GCA_964459675.1 uncultured Akkermansia sp.
GCACCCCAAACCGCGTTGATAACTGGTCATGCATCTATCGGCCTTGGTGCTTGCATCGTGACCAATGACCAAGCCATTGTCGCGGGCGACGGACTTACAAGTCACGGCAACGGCACCGTCACCGCCCGCGGCTTTTATGGCGACGGCTCAGGACTGACAAACCTGTCGCTCGCTGCAACGCTGGCGGCCAGTAGCGTAAATCTCGGGACGAATTCGATGACAGCGGGGTCCTTCAGCGGAGATGGCTCTGGCTTAACAGGCATCGAATCCGCGACCACAGTCACAGGCTCGCAGTCTAACACCATCGAGACAGTTGATATGATGACTGATGCACTCGGCAAGATGTTAACTGTACGCGGATTTTTAACTAATAATATCACAAGCAGCCAACCTTATCCGATCGATATTCCCGCCAATATGCCTGTCATGTATGCCGCAGCAGCTACTGGTAGCAACGCAAATGATGGCTTAACATGGGGTACTGCTAAACAATCAATCCAGGCGGCAATTGATATCATCGGAACGAACGGTGTTATCTATGTCGACGCCGGCGTTTATACCCCTATCACAGTACTGTCAAATCGCGAAGTCTATGTCGTCAGCGTGTTCGGTCCATCAGTCACGTCCATCAATGGCCAAGGTACAAACCGCTGCGCTACGCTTTATAGGGATTTCACGGACGGCTATACGTTGTACACTAATGCGGCGCTGATCGGGTTCACGCTGACGAATGGTATTATCTCGCCTGGTTATCCTGACTTACCTTATGACGGTGACTGGGCAGGGGCTGTTGAAGGCGGGCGTCTGTATAACTGCGTTATCACAGGGTGTGGAGCTTCCAGAGCGGTGTTGGGCATTACCCTCGCAAACCGGACATACTTCGAGAATTGCTTGATTTATTCGAACAATATCAATGCGTATCCGTCGGCATATTTCATGATGAACTGCGTCTTAGTGAATAGCGTTGTCGCCGATAATATCACGAGCGGGCCTTGGGCTAAAACCTTAGCTGGAGGCTACGTTTACAACTCAATTATTAAGAATAACGTGGCGGCGGGCAACCCGCTATACGTGGACTTTTATCGTTCAGTATCAGACCGCACAGGCACAGGCTGTGTATTCCATGACGGATCTTTATTAAATCCCGGTACGCCCATCGTCTTTACCAACGGCTACTGGTTAGCTGATGATAGCACGTACTTAAGCTTCGGAAACACTGCATACGCGACTACAACCACAGACTTAGCAAGAGGTCCACGGAAACTGCTTGAAGGCGACAGCTGTAGCATAGGTTGTTACGAAGGCCCTTACAGGGCAACGAAACGTACCTATATCGATGATCCTAACATGACCGCCCTAGATCGGTTACTCCAGTCTTATGAACGCGGTATAGATTCAGTTACCAAACGCGAGGCCGTTACGGAAGCCCGTATCAGTACAAACGACCAACAAATATCCTCAATCGCTAATCGCGTGAGCGGTATCGAGTCGCGTACCAATGCTTACGAGACAACGGTCACGCGAGCCGCTACAGCACTACAACCAGCATCCATCACCAATCTAGTGCCTTACACTGGGGCAGCCCGTAGCGTGAATCTCGGGACAAATTCGCTGACAGCTCAATTGTTCATTGGCGACGGCTCAGGGCTGACCAACCTGAATTCCTCCATGCCAGCCCCAGGGTCCATCACCTCGGATAAGCTGGCCGTAGGTGCTGTGACCACCGAAAAGTTGGCTTCTGGCAGCGTTGGAACGAACAATGCCGTTCAGTCTGAGTGGAATGCTTGGGTAAGAGCGCAAGTACCTGCGCAGACACAGCAGGTCTATGTTGCGACGGCTGGTACAGCTGGAACGGTTACAGGAGCGCAGTCAAACCTTATTGCTGCCGCATTGCAACCTGCGGATGCACAAGTGTTTGTTACTACAAGCGATAGCCATTATCTCTCGTCCCTCACCAACAGATATGAGTTCTTATCTTCTTCTGGTGGACCCATGTTTGGCTCTATAAATTTTCAAGCGTATGGAACACCGAACCCGAATACTGGGATGAACAGTCCAGGTTGGAGACTCGGCCCTCTACCCAACGGCAACTTTGGATTCTACAGCCCTGGAAATTCTGGAACTTGGATTCTACAAGCTATCCCAATTGGCTATAGTTTAACCATCGCATCTATGACGGGTGTTTCTACCGCAGTATCAGATGCCACAAACAATCTTTGGATAGCAACAACAAATGCTATCGCCACTGGAACAGTTAATGCAGTCACCACTGTTACAGGCGCACAGTCAAACACAATCGCAAGTGCACTACAGCCGTCATCTATCACTAATCTAATCCCATACACTGGGTCGGTCAGAAGCGTGGATCTCGGAACGAATTCGATGACAGCTAAGTTGTTCATTGGTGACGGCTCGGGGCTGACCAACCTGAATTCCTCCATGCCAGCCCCAGGCTCCATCACCTCAGACAAGCTGGCCGTAGGCGCCGTGACAGCCGCAAATCTAGGTGCAGATAGCGTTGGCTCCTCCGCACTTGCCTTCAACGCGGTAACCACAGAGAAGCTTGCTGACGGTGCTGTTACAGGAGGAAAGATTGCGTCTGGCGTAATCAACAGCGAACATCTTGCAGAGGGTTCAGTGACGGTGGAGAAACTGGCGATTAGCAGTAATCTCAACATGAACGGGAACCGCGTGACCAACCTAGCACTGCCCGCAAACGATGGGGACGCATTAACGAAGGCTTACCTTCGCGCAGTCCTTTCGGCTATCCCCCCGCAGGGCGACCTCTCGATGGGATCCTTCACAAACGGTGCGCCAGCCTCCTTCCCCTTGTCGTTCTAAACCTTGCGGTCGCAGAAGCAATTTCCTTTTTCAGGAGAAACCATGATCTTTCGCAACTCAAGTTTCAAGTCCCATGTCCCACGTCCGCTGGATACGGTGAGCCGTCCCTTTGGCTGGCTGGCCTGTGCACTCCTGCTTGTAACCAATGTTACAGCGGCAGAGGCCCCTACTTGGTGGCAGACACGTGGCGTCCTCCAAACAAACGCCACACCCAATGATTATGCTGCTCTCAACGTTGGACAGCTCAAACAGATCGCCTTCTCCGCCTGGCAGGAATTGGAATCCCTCCCCGGCGGCGCAGGATTCCAGCCAACCTTCACAAACGTTGCGAACAATTATGCCGCCGTCAACGTCGGACAGCTTAAGGAAGTTGCCCAACCTTGTTATAATCGTCTGATCGGACTAGGGCTCGCCACGAATTACCCGTGGACAAATTGTCAGTCCACAAATAATTATGCCATCGCCAACATCGGTCAGGCAAAGAAACTCTTCTCATTCTTCTTAGACCATACGAGTGATACGGATGGGGACGGCATGCCGAACATCTGGGAGTCTCTATATGGTTTTGATTGGTCTATCTGGCAGACCGACAATATTCACGGCCCAGGCGATGACGCTGACAGCGATGGCCTTGTTAACACGCAGGAGCTCGCGTACGCCACAAGTCCGATCAGCATGGATACAGACAATGATAGGCTTACCGACCTCCAAGAGGTTAGAGCCGGGACCAACCCACGGAACCCGGATACTGACCAGGACGGGCTTTCAGATTTAACCGAGCTACGATCCAATCAGGTCATGGCCTGGGGTACGAACGATTATGGGCAGTGTACGGTTCCCGATTCCGTCACCAATGTTATTGCCGTGGCAGGGGGTTCCAGCTTCAGCCTTGCCTTGCGTAGCGACCGGACGATCACCAACTGGGGACAAAACATCAATATTCCCTCCTCCGCTACCAATGTGGCGGCGATTGCTGGAGGTTACATGCACGGTCTGGCATTACGCAGAGACGGCAAGGTGATCTCGTGGGGATACAACAATTACGGACAGACTAACGTGCCCGTGACGTTGCCCGCCGCCGTCGCCATCGCTGCAGGTTCTCTCCATTCAGTAGCGCTGTGTTCCGACGGTCGTGTTATCGCTTGGGGAGACAACACCTATGGACAGCGCAACGTTCCCGCGAGAGCAACCCCTTCTATTGGTTTGGCGGCAGGCTTATTTCACAATCTGGCGTTGCGGGCGGATGGTACCGTAGTTGCATGGGGGGGCACTGGGTTTTTAAATCACGGACAGACAAATGTTCCAGCATCCGCGATCAATGTCGTCGCCATCGCAGGGGGCGGCTATCACAGCTTGGCGTTGCTTAAAGACGGCACTGTTGTTGCCTGGGGTGATAACACTTACGGACAGTGTTCTGTTCCAGCATCCGCGACCGATGTCGTCGCCATCGCGGCGGGACAGTTTCACAGCTTCGCGTTGTGTAGGACCGGCAAGGTCGTCGCATGGGGTGATAACGACGGAGGGGAGTGCGCTGGGGCATCAAACGTCATCTCGGGGGCATCCATCGCGTCCGGGTGGCACCACGGGCTAGTCATACCCTATCGCACGGATCCCTTGAAATGGGATACGGACAATGACACAATCCCCGACGGCTGGGAGGTGAGCCATGGACTCGACCCGCGAAATAGTGCCGATGCCAGCCAGGATACCGACAACGACGGACTGATCAACAGCGAAGAGTATCTGAACAACACCAACCCCTACAATGTGGATACGGACGGCGATGGGTATTCGGATAGCTGGGAGGTGGAGAACGGCTTCAATCCAACAGACCAATCTGACATTGATGCTGATACCGATGGGGACGGACTCACGAATATCAATGAGTTTTTCTTAGGCACAAACCGTACCGCTTTTGACACAGATAACGACGGACTAAGTGACGGAATAGAAAGCACACCTATGTACCTGACTCTGTGGGATGAAAACGGAGACACGGGAAAGCTTTATCCGAACTTACAGGTCGCGCAGGTTACAGCCTCCGACACCGCCCGCGCCGCACGCCTCAAAGACGGACAGGTGATTATCTTTACGGGCTCATGTACAAACATGCTGGCCTACACAAACGACTGCGGTGCGGCGAAGATCGACGCTACGGAGTCATGGATTGCCGCCGTCCTGACCAACGGCAACGTCAAGGTTTGGCGCGAGGTCAACGGAGCGCTTACCGAGTTTTCCCTCGGCTCCACGAACGCCGTTGATATTTCCGGAGGCTTCCAGCATCTTCTCGTGCTGTACAAAAACGGGAGTGTCACCTGTCTCAACAAGGATGGTTCAGGAGCACCGGTCGCTTATGCCAATTTGTTCTGTTTGAGCGTTAACACGAATGCGCTCTCTATCTCGGTAGGAGGTAACGCAGATGCGGTCATTTTGAAAAACCGCACAACGGCACTCTTGGGTAGTGTGTACGATACAGCCTTCGAACCAGCTATAACAACGTTATCCAACGGTCTGGCTGTCGCTGTGTCCGCAGGCATCAACCATAATTTTGTGGTTCAGTTCGCGAACGGTTCGGCCCGCGCGTACCTGCCTATTGCCTACGGAACCATCTACGGCATCTATTATCGCTATAAAGAAGTGCTTATTCCCTCTGGAGTTGTCTCCATTGCTGCAGGCGGAAGCAGCAACATGGTCGCCGTATTGTCAAACGGCAGCAACGCAGTTTTCAAGTACGGAGGAACGAACTGGAATACCGCCACACTCACGAATCAGCTAACGGATGCTAAGGATCTCTGGTGGCGGAGAGGGTGCAACTTGGCCGTGACGGGTGCAGGAGAACTGCTACCGCTGGCCGCATCGTCAACGTCTGGTCGCCAGCTCGCTTATCGCATGGCGGCAATGACGCCAGGCGGGGCTGGACGGGGCATTGCGGTGGCATGTTTAGGCACATCTGCGACTAAAAACGATAGCGACGGCGACAATCTGTCCGATGGTTGGGAGTTTTATGGCGGGATTGATCCGCTCAATGCCACAGGTAAAGACGGCCAGCAAGGCGATCCGGATGGTGACGGACTTTCCAACTTCGACGAATACCTCAATGGGACTTGCCCGACAAAAAAAGACACCGACGGCGACGGCGTGGAAGACAATATCGAAGTCACCCAAGGTAGCAACCCCTGCGACAAATCCGATAACGGCATCCCACCCCCCGCCAGCGAACTCGTCGA
>CAYWNP010000040.1:0-21026 GCA_964459675.1 uncultured Akkermansia sp.
AAATGGATACACCTGTTCAATTGCCAGACGTATCAATCATTTGTGTATCAGGATAACACATGAGGTCGTTGTTGTTCATTTGAGATATTAATTTCTCTGTGCCCTCTGTGCCTCTGTGAGAAACTACACATTAAAATGCACGAGTAGCCCGCAACTGCTCAGTGCGAGAGCATCTTTGTGAGGAGGCGGCGGAGGAGACGCTTGAGGCCGGTGTGCTGAATCGAGGAGATGACGCGCTCGGCTTCGTGGCGATAGTGTTCCAGCAGCAGATCAACGCGCGTTTGAAGTCCAGCATCGGCAATGGCTTGGATCAGGCGCAGACGCCCCTCCAGTTCGCCCGTCCAGACCGCATCCATGGCAGCCCGCACCGCAGGATGGTCACTTGCGCAAGCAACAGCCAGGTAAATGGTCGGACGCAACGAGAGTAAATCTGCGGCGCGTCCAGGCGCCGAACGAAAATCCTCAATATCATCCTGCAACTGGTATGCTGTGCCCACAGCCCGACTAAACGCTGAGAGTTGCCGACAGGTCGGCTCATCGACGCCTGCCGCATGTGCACCGACCAGCAAGGCCACCTCAAAGGCTGCGGCTGTCTTCTGCTCATAGATATGAAGCACGGCGCTCTCCGTGACAGGATAGGGCTTACGACAGAAGGCCAACTCCTCCCCCTGCCCCAAACTCAACTCGCAATGGCCTTTGGCCGCCACCAAAGTCATGGTTGCGCGTATCTCGCCAGAAAAATCAGAGGAGGCGATGAGGCGATACCCCTCGCCGAGCAAGTAATCGCCGACATTGATGGCAGCCGGGACCCCATACTGCTTGTGGACGGTCGGGATGCCATAACGTTCGTCGTCATTATCCTCGATGTCATCATGAATCAAGGAAGCCTTGTGAAAGCATTCGACACCGATTGCGGCGCGGCGGATCTTTTCGATCTCCCCGCCTGCGACATGAAAAGCAGCCGCCGTCAGCATAGGGCGCCACCGTTTTCCACCTGTCATCATCCAGGCATGACCGATCCGCTGCGGCTCCGTGAGAGGAATCCCGCTGACCTCCTGAAGAGACTCCTTGGCAAACCAACGGGCAACCAGTTCAGACACATCCTCTAAATCAAGCTGGCGAATGTCAATCTTCTGCTTGCGGATCCGCAACATCTGCAAGGCCTCTTCCATGTCCAGAAGGGTGTGAACGCACCCATCGGAGAGCAGCGGGACCCCCTGTCCGGGAATCGCATGGGCGTTCATCACCGGAAAGATACGTTGAAGCGACTCCAGACAGCCGACGCCGATCACCGCATCAATCTTGCCGCTCGAGAGGAGCTTGCTGACAACCGTTGTCCCCTCTGCCACGAGCGTCACATAGCCCAGACGGTCCGCTTCGGTCTGTAAGGTGCCAATCACGCACTTTCCGCACTGCGCACAAAGGAGACCCAACCCATCCCGCTCGGCTGAACACTCCGGGGTATGTGAAAGACACTGGGGAAGCAGCAGAAGTCTGCGTTCGCAAGGGATTCCAGCCACGACATCCGCCCAGAGCGCATTATTCAGCACGAGCATGACGTATGGAAGCTCCGCAGACGTCATATTTGCGACAGCGGCTGCACAACGTGCATGAGCATCCAGCTCGTCAGCCGTCAACGGCGGCACCAGGCACTCCCGTGCCACATAGGAAATCACGGCCTCCGTCAACTCCCGCCGACGGCTCCGCTCTTGTGGCACAATGGCTTTGACCAACGATATTGTTTCACTTGCAACTTGCATAACGTGCGAATAATATAGCTCAAATTACCCCCACCGAAAAGCCAAAAAGACTTTTTAAATTCACGCACTTATGTCATACTTTCAATTACTTTTAAACCGCCTTGAGACACTTCATGCCCTATCGGATAATTCATACCTTTTTTTTGTTGATAGCTTGTACAGGTTTTTCCCAGACCTCAGCTCCGCCTGCCACCCTGCTGTCACCGCGGGCGCTGATGCCTGCAGCACCCATCTTTTCGAATGACCGAATGATTTGCGTCCGGTCTTCCCTCGCCATGGCTGGCTACAGGACGCCTGTTCTGTTCTTCACTGACAATACCCGTAGCGAATTTCTTCGCATCGCCCGTCTGACCTTCGCAAACCCGCCTGCGCCACTCGAAATCCTCATTGGCAACAAGCGGGATGGTGACACGCAGGTTCTCGCCTCACGAATTTGCCTCTCGGAAAAAGAGGTTGTTGAGCGGATCGAGCTCCCTGACCCCGAAACTGCGGATCTAACCCTCTTTCGCCGAGCCATCTACCAGGCGCTTTATCGTTCTTGGCTCGTTTCCTCAAGCGGAGGAACAGAGGTAACCCTCACCAAACTCCCGCTCTGGTTAACTGAAGGCGCCATTCGTAAAATGGATAAGACAACGTGGGCGACCGACATCGACCGCATCCTCTGGCTTTGGTCTCATGCTGCCCTGCCGCCTGCACAAGAGTTGCTCCTGGCAAAAAACAAAGCCGCTTCTGAACCGGCGATTGGCACCGTATTGGTGGCCTATCTCTCCGAACGAAAGGGTTCCGAGGGTAAAATTCCCTTTGATACCCTCCTTAAAAATGCATCGTCTGGCAACGACTGGTCCATTGAAAAAATCGCTGGCGCCATTACCGGGACACCCGATCTTCAACTCCTCGATGAAGATATGGATCTCTGGTTTCTCTCACTCAGCAAGAAGGTTGTCCTCCCCGGGATGACCAGTGAAGGCGTTCTTCAACGGTTTCGTTCTAGCTTGTTGATTTATCCATCTGATTATGGTAAAGTGTTCGATTCTAAGAAGCCGTACCTCACATTCCAGGCATTGCTAGAGACGAAAGATGATTTCGTCCTCAAAAAAGCCGCTCTCGGGCAGGCTCGGAGAATCGGAGTGGCGGCCATCGGACGGGATACAACGCTGACTGGACTGGCCGAGCGGTATATTGCCTTCCTTGAGGCCTATGCCTCAGGAAAGACGGGGGCTGACCTTGCACGGCTCTTAGCAGATGCGGAGGCCCAGCGAAAAGGGGTTGAGCAAGCGGTTCAGGCTGGAAAAACGTTACGGAGTGAATAATCCCTGTCGAACAGGCACCTAGCCTGAACAGGAAGAAGCGGGGAGTTGATGAGCACGAACAAAAAAACGATTGTCGGGAAAATCAATCCGGATGTCCTCTCCTTCACGGTCGGACTCGATCCTGTCTTGGATCTCAACCTGGCCGTCTGGGATTGCCTCGGAACAGCCGCTCATGTCACCATGCTTTCCAAAATGAAGGTTACGCCCGCCATTCTCAAGGAAACGGAGCGAAAGAAGGTCTTGAAAGCTCTCGTGGAGATCATCGCCGAGGTCAAGCAAGGCGCCTTCACCATCACTGAGGCAGACCAGGATGTCCACCTGGCTGTTGAGCGCCGCCTCACCGAGCGGCTCGGCGACCTCGGACGTAAAGTCCATACCGGGCGCAGCAGAAATGACCAAGTCGCCGTGGACATCCGTTTACATGTGCGAGACGAACTCTTGAGCATGACAGGCGAGATCGCCACGCTGGCGGAAGCGCTGGTCACCTTCGGCAAACGTCACGTGAAACTGCCGATGGTCGGACGCACCCACCTCCAACCCGCCATGCCCAGCTCAGTCGGACTGTGGGCGACGGGTTACGCCGAGGCGCTGCTCGACGATCTGATCATGGTCGATGCGGCCTATACCTTCAACGACCGCTGTCCGCTCGGTTCCGCAGCAGGATACGGCGTCCCGCTCCCCATAGACCGTCCCCTGACGGCCAAACTGCTCGCCTTTAGCGAACCCCACCACAATGTCTTTCACGCCAGCAATATGCGCGGCAAAAACGAGGCCATCCTACTCTCGGCCTGCGGACAGCTCATGCTTACCCTCTCGCGGATGGCTGAAGATCTGATCCTCTTTTCCATGCCGGAATTTGGCTATTTTGTGTTGCCCCCCGACCTCTGCACCGGCAGTAGCATCATGCCACAGAAATATAACCCCGACGTACTCGAACTCATCCGAGCCAAAACCGCTGTTGTCCTGGGACTGGGCTCAGCAGCTAACAGCCTTCTGAAGTCCATGCCCGGCGGTTACAACCGCGATCTGCAGGAGAGTAAGGCGCTCTACATGGAAGGCCTGCGTGTCACACGCGCTTCACTGCGCATCATGACGCTCATGGCCAAGTCCTTGGGCGTCAATGCCGAGCGTTTGCGCGCTGGCTTCACGCCAGGAGTCTTCGCGACCGACGTCGCGCTGGAACTCGTGGCAAGCGGCATGCCCTTCCGTGATGCGTATCAGCAGGTACGTGCAAATCTGGAGGCTTTAGCCTCAGAAGACCCCGACAAGGCTATCGCCAAGAAAACCCATGAGGGGGGAACAGCAGGCCTAGACTTCACTCTTTACCGCGCCCGTATCCGCCATGCACGGCAATGGGCAAACATTCACCTCAAAAAATCGACGGCGGCCTTCAAAAAGTTGATGAGCTGCTAACGTCACGTTCTGTAAACATTACTTTTATTGATTTAATCACAAGGGAGACACACATGAAGAAAACACTGATGAGCCTAGCAATCCTAATCAGCGCCACAAGCGTATCACTCGCAAAGGATGTCGCTGATACTGCAGCACCCGCTGTTGCCACTTACGGAATGTCGCTGAAACAAGCCTGGGAATACGGTGGCTGGATTATGTGGGTGTTGGCCTTCCTCTCCATCAGTGCCCTCTCCATGGTCATTTATTTTATCTGGGTGCTGCGGACCAACGCGATCATTCCGCACGAGCTTGTGAGCGATGTCCTTTCGCGCATTCGTTCTCGTGACCTCACCGAGGCACGTCGTCTTTGCGAACGGACTCCCTGCGCCTTTTCAGCCGTTGTTCTGACGTCGCTCGACTGCCTCAGGAATGTTCCAGACTGCGATGCGGCCACGCTCCGGAGCATGGCCGAAGCTGAAGGTTCTCGCCAAGCAGAATCGATCCAGGGACAGACGGAATGGCTCCTCGACATTTCCACCATCTCCCCCTTGCTGGGCCTTCTGGGTACCGTGCTGGGCATGTTGATTGCCTTCGGTTCCGTCGCAAGCGATGTGGCAAGCGCGAAGCCGATCGTCTTGGCCGCAGGTGTTTCAAAGGCGATCATCACCACTGTTTTCGGTTTGATCGTTGCCATCCCCTGTATGGCCTTCTACGCAGGCTTCCGTCGTCATGCCAGCCGGCAGCTCTCCAATCTTGAAGCCGTCTCTGCCGAAGTCATCACCGCCCTGATCACGACCGAACATTCCAAGTAACACTCGGGACCTCACGTCATAACCGAGAAAGAAAGGCCGTATGAATTTTCGAAGAAAGACACGTGGCGCATTGCCATCGATCCAGTTGACGTCCATGATGGATGTCATTTTTCTCTTGCTCTTCTTCTTTATTACAACCTCCGTGTATTCACAATGGGAGTACGAAATTGACATCTCCTTGCCCTCAGCCAAGAGTGGAAAAGTGCCTGACCGCCTCCCCGGCGAGGTGATCATCAACATCGCCAAGGATGGGCGACTCTCGATCAACCAGCAAGCCATGACACTCGAGGTGCTGAAGACTCGCTTGGTTCGCCTTGGCACGAGTTTTCCGGGACAACCCGTGGTGTTACGCGCAGACAGGGACACGCGGTATGAAGACCTGATGAATGTGGTTGACACCTGCCGGCAGGCCAACATCTGGAACTTTTCCATGGCGACAATCGAGAATAAGAGCGTCAAGGCTGACAGTCGAACAAGGTAATCATGAAAAAGACGATCGCACTTCTGATACTCTGCATGCTCTCCCAACAGCTTCCTGCGCAGGACGCCATGGAGACACAGGACCGCCTACAGTTTGCAGACGGTCTCTTGCGCAGGGATATGTATGAGTTGGCGGCAAAGGAGTATCTCGCCCTTTCCGTGAAGACCAACTCACCTAACAGGGAAGCCATCCTCTTTCGGCTGGGCGAGTGTTATCGTAAAATGAAGCGCAAGGACGATGCGACTAAGACCTACCAGCAGATCATCTCCGAATATCCGAAAAGCGACCAAGTTCCCCGAGCCAAACTCCAGCAGACCCTCCTGTACAAAGACTCCGAGCGCGAGGAAGATCGACAGAAGGCTGTTCAGCTCTTCGAAAGCCTCACAACCCCCTCGACTCCGCTGGAGACCCGCGGTGCCGCACTCTACCATTTAGGAGGGACGCTTGAACAGCTCAACCGCACGCAAGAGGCAGTCAAGCGTTACGAGCAGATCATCCAGACACTCCCCAACACCGACTTCAGCCTCTTTGCCAGCCTTCGGCTTGCTTACATCCTCTCCCGCTCTTCTGTGGCCGAAGAACAACGTCGTGCCATGGGTGTCTATCTTGATCTCATCTATAAATCGAAAAATCAAGAGGTGGCTGAGGAGGCTTGCTACTTTGCCGCTCAATTCGCCCTCCAAAACAAAAAACATGAAGAGAGTGCCAACCTCTTCCAAACCTTGCGGGTCAAGTTCCCCAAGTCCGCCTTCCTGAAACGAGGTGCTGTCTATGCGGGTTTTGCAAACCTCTATGCGAAGCGGTACAAGGAAGCTCTTGATGTACTCGCAGACCTGCCGAAGGACGTCCCTGCCGGAACACAGGAGGAAATTCTCTATATCAAGGCAAACGCATTGAACAATCTGGAGAAAGGGAGCGAGGCTCTTGTCTGTTACGATCAATTACTCACTCAGTTTCCTCAAGGACAATATGCTGCTTCATCACATCACCAACGGATCCTCACGGTTGCCAAGGCAGGAAAACATGAGGAGGTTCTCAAACTGGCGGCCGCCTTCTTGAATCCACCAGCAGAACTCAGACCTTCCCTCTATTGGCTACAGTATGAATCGGCCCTGGAACTGAAGCGAGATGATCTGGCCATCCAGAATCTTCGTTTGTTGGTGGAGAAGTGCCCCACCAGTCCCCTCATGAAGGATGCGCTGTATCAATTGGCCCGCACGCTCCAGCACAAAGAGTCTTGGCAAGCCGCAACAGACTATTATCGAAAATTTGCAGAACTCTTCCCGCAAGATCCCTTGGCGCCGAACGCCCTCTTTGCCGCAGGGGCCTGCTTGATTCGCCACGGCCAATCCGATTCCGGACTGAGGGAGTGGACCATCCTGCTCGCCACCTATCCGAAGAGCAGCATGGTCCCCGAGACCCTTTACCAAAAGGCCTTCCAGGAGCTGCGATCGAAAAACACCCGTGCGGCAAATATCTCGCTCGATGAATTTTCACGACGTTTTCCTGCGGACAAGCGGATCGGAGAGGTTCTTTACTGGAGAGGGAACCTCCTTCATCAAACCAACGAACTCGTCGAGGCGGAGAAGATGTATCGTGCCGCGCTTGCATCAGCACCCCAAAAAGATGTCGAACGCGAAACCATGCTCGCCCTCGGGTTACTCATGCTGCAGACAGACAAGAAGAGCGATGCCGCAGACCTTTTCCGTGTCCTCCTCGACAGCCCGATTGTCGAGCGCCTCGGCCCCGACCGGATCGCCTGGCTTGCGGAACAGGATGGGGAGGCAGGCAAGTTTGATGAAGCTCTTCGCGCCTGCACGGTTCTCCTGAAGATGAATGCAGACAAGGGCTGGAAGCAGACCGCCTATACCATCCAAGGCCGACTGTATCGGAAAAAAGGTCAACGCGATCCCGCCATGAAAGCCTTTGCCGATTCGCTTGCAACAGGCGCCACAACCGTCTATGGAACAGAAGCCGCCTTAAATCTAGGCGAGATGTATTCGGATATCGGAAAAAAGGACGAGGCGCTCGCCTATCTCAATGATGCCGCCACACGGGCCTCTTCCCAGGATCAACTGTCCTGGCGCGCGCGTGCCTATGCCTCCTTGGCGCGTCTGGCTGAGCGCAACAATGATCGCGAAGGCGCCTTGCGTTACTATATGAGCGTCAGTATCCTCTTTAATGATACCGTCTTGGTTCCGGCGTGTATGAAAAAGGCCATCACCATTCTTGACGCCCTCGACCGTAAAGAGGAGGCCAAGGCCATGCGTGATGAACTGAAGAGCCGTTTTCCTGAAACGGAGAAAGGCAAGGCTACACCATGATGCCACAAGGGTTCGGATATAATCCCCGTTCCACAGATCACCACTGGATACTGGCCTCTATCGCAGTCCTTTTCTCTGCTATTTTCCACTTGGCAATTCTCTATTTTCTTGCTGACTATAGCCTCACGAAGACCAACCTTGCTGAAAAGACACGAAAGCTCTTCACACAAGAATACAAGCCGCCGATGTCCGTGGAAGCTATCCGAGTTGATCCTCTTTCCGTACCTGAGAAAATTCCTGGTGAACGGGATATCCCCAATCGCGCCTCTGTTGAAATCAAGGCTTTGGAAAGCGCTGCGAGCCAAGAGACCTCAGCAGGCTTGACCGCGCCCCCTCCCCTGCCACGCGAGGCTCTTACGGTAGACACGCAGCCCCTCAAGAAAGGCGTGGAGGAGAACCCCTTCATCCCGAGACAGGCCATCTACGATCTCCACGATCAGAACATCAAGAAGGAGCTCTCCTCGATTCCCATCCGGGAACTTCCCAAGGTTGAACGTATTCCCAACGCCCTCGACATCGTCCCTCAACTGGAGCTCACGAGCAAGAAGGGCGTCCTCATACCTGAGCCGCCCCCACTCACGCGGTCAGACATTCTAGAGTCCGCCTTGACACGGGGCCCCCTCGTCATGCCCCATACCGACAACCTCGACATGGAAATGGCCCTCTCGCGTTTTGGTTCAGCCATGGTCAAGTTCACGCCCCCGCCAGTTGAACCCCCGCAGCCTCCGATCATCCTCCAGCCGACCGACCGCCTCCCGCCTGAAGAGCGCAAGATTATTGACGCGCAAAACATCATTGAAAAACGTCGCGAAACCGTCAAGTACGACTCCCTCGACGAGATGCTCTCCGCCTCGCTGGTCTCCTACAAAGAGGGCGACTCACTCTTCTTCAAAGTCATCCTCCAGTCGAAGCGAGACAAACCCATACCCGTCATCCCGAAGGACATCATCTGGGTTCTCGATGTTTCAGGATCGATGACCGAGGAACGGCTGACCTTCTGTCGCCGGGCATTGGTTCAGGCTTTGGACACAATGAACCCCAACGACCGTTTCACGGTACTGGCCTTCCGGGACTCTGTCTTCCAAGCCTTTCCCGAATGGCAATCCATCAACCCGGGGACAATCAAAAAGGCGACCTCCTTTGTTGAAGGCCTGCGCTCTTTTGGCTCCACAGACGTCTTGGCTTCCTTACGTTCGCTCATGACCCTTCCGCGTGATCCCGTCCGACCCATGATCGCGATGATTATCTCCGACGGGAAGCCTACGGCTGGCCTGACGCAAAGTTCGGGCATCATCGCTGCCTTCTCCCAATTGAATAAGGGCATGGTCTCGGTCTACTCATTTGGTACACATCGGAGCGCAAACGCCTATCTGCTCGACATGCTCACCTATTGTAACCGGGGCGATTCAACCATCATCAAGGGCAATCGCTGGGACATCCCCGAAAACATGTCTGCGGTCTACCTCGGTTTCCGCAACCCCATCTTAAGTGATGCCTCAATTGTCTTTGATGCAACCTCCAATAGCGAGGTCTACCCCAGACGCACAGCGAACCTCTACCTCGATCGTCCCCTCGAAGTTTTTGGCAAATGCAAAGCCACAGAAAAAGAGGTTGTCTTCCAGATTCGCGGACTCGCCGGAGACAAGGGTTATGACTCCATCTTTCGATTACCCCTCGCGGCGGCAACCCCTGGCGACTCTGAACTAAAAACGCGTTGGGCTTCTCAAAAGATGTTTTTATTAGCCAGCCTCTACTCGCGTAACGCCGAGGATCGCGCTCAACTTCTGAACGCCATTCAAGAGTTGAGCAAAAACTACAACATTGCCCCTCTCTATCCCTCCGATATCAAGTAACCGAAGAGAACAGGAAACAGCTATGATACGTTATTTTACTGCAGGAGAATCCCACGGGCCTCAACTGACCGCCATCCTGGAAGGCCTGCCGGCAGGACTGCCGTTGACCGAAGAACTTATCAACCGCGACCTCGGCCGACGCCAACTGCTCCTCGGCGCAGGCGGACGCATGAAGATCGAAACCGACAAGGTCCAGATCACCTCCGGCGTCATGAACGGCCACACCACAGGCGCGCCCATCGCCCTTCAGATCATCAATGCCGACCATGCTAATTGGAAGGGCAAGGAGATCCCTCCGTACACCATCCCTCGGCCCGGACACTGCGACCTCTCCGCCGCGATCAAATACAACCATGAGGATATCCGCCCAGCCCTGGAGCGCGCCTCTGCACGCGAGACCGCGGCCCGTGTCGCGGTGGGTGCCGTCTGCCGCGCCCTCCTCTCCAATTTTGGCATTACCATCGCCGGACAAGTCATTCAGATCGGACCTGAGCCAGACCCTGCCAAATTCGAACACGTTATTGAGGCCGCCCGCGCAGAGGGCAATACCTTGGGTGGCATTATCGAGGTGACTGTGGACAAGGTGCCAGTCGGCCTTGGATCGTATGTCCAATGGGACCGCCGGCTCGATGCCCAGCTCGCCTACGCCATGATGGGAATCCCAGCCATGAAGGGCGTGGAAATTGGCGATGCCTTTGCAAATGCCGCACTCCCAGGCACACAAGTCCATGACGCGATCAATCCCGACCTTTCGCGCGACACCAACAACTGCGGTGGTATCGAAGGGGGAATGTCCAATGGCCAGCCCATCGTGATCTACTTGGCGATGAAACCCATTCCGACGACACTAAAGTCCCAGCGCTCCATGAATTTGGTCACTGGGGAGTCCGCTGAAACGAAATACGAACGCTCCGATGTCTGCCCCGTGCCGCGTGCTGTGATTGTTGCGGAAGCCTCCGCCGCGTTTGTCATCGCCAACGCCCTGCTCCAAAAGCTCGGCGGCGACAGCATCGCAGAGATCACCCCCCGCTTCGACCAGATTAAGAATGCCAAGCCCCATCTCTCCGGCAAACCAAACATCTTCTGGCCCTGAGCGTTGCGTCAGACCCTTAGATTTGGCAATATAACAACATGAAAGACAGGGTTATCCAACTAAAACGCGTGAGCAAGCAAAGCCCCTCTGAAGATGTCGCTTACTGGATGAGTAAGTCGCCACAAGAGCGTTTTTCAGCCGTTGAATTCCTAAGGAGCCAAATGTATGAAACTCCCCCAAGACTTCAGAGAGTTTTTAGAATTGTTCGTGGATCTGAAAAAGACTTAGCCGATATCGAGATGCTTGAGGGGAAATAGATGAGTTACCGTAGTATTGTCCGGGTAGAACCCCTTCATAAACACCAGTTGCGAATCTATTTTGATAACGGTGAATGCCGTCTGTTTGACGCGACTCCTCTGCTTGGGGTTGGACGGTTTTCCGAATTGAAGGAGTCCTCCGTATTTGAGAAGGTCAGTGTTAGCTTCGACACGGTAGAGAGGGAAAACGGCTTAGATCTTGATCCTGAGTATGTCTATGAACACAGTGAAACGTGCGAGCCAGCAACAACAGCCGATAAAACCCAATAACCCTGTTGATGGCAAAAGTTGCCGTAAAAGAAAACTGCGATACATTAAAACACTGAGTTTGGAAGAAATGGAAAATAACACCTCGCCGCAAATATGGGGCAACAAACGGATTGACGATCCTGGGACCGCGGACACTCCTGTCCGCCAACCCACCTTTATCTTCACAAGCATACTTAAACCGCTACCCATTCAACACGGTTTATCATGATTATTTTATGGGTGCGCAACTACTTGCTCTGGCGGACAAGAGTGTCCGCGTTCCCAGGGATTTTCACTTTGTCATGCTCTACTCAACACTCACCGTCACCATTTCCTGGAAGCCTGTCTGCGGCCTTTTAGGAATATGTGTGAACTGTGTTGTTCGCTTTGTATTCTTATTGGGTTACAAGTTGTACAGCCACTGGTGAATTGCCGTTCCGTGGCCACGCAAGAATGCGCGGTATATCTCTCTGATGACTAGAAATCCTGCTGGAGACATGCAGAGCGTCGGCAGAGCCGACACTCTGACGGCTCTTGCTCGGATCGCCTTGACGATGGTGATCAACAATGCCGCAAACCATGCTCCAGTTGCGAGAAAGAAGAGTGGCGCAAGATACAGCCCCAGGAACACGGTAATCCGCATCATCCGGTCTTGCATCCAACTGGCCGGCCCTGGCGGCAAGGAGAAGAAATGCCAAAAGACAACAAGATAGAACCCGACCACCGCGTAGAGGGACAGTAGAGCCAGACGCTCCTGCGATTGGCCGTGGAGCAGTAATAGGCGTTTGATCAGGTTCTTCATCTTCTCAAGCTAACGTTTAGCGTTTTATGCAATGTGCGGCAAGTATAGGACGATCGGAAATTCAGTGCAAGCGGAAATTTTGCCGCATATTGAACTGACCTGGGACGTTGGAAGAATATTTTGAGGACTCAAAGACGGAAAGACTCAGAGACTCAAAGGAAAGACCCAGGACAGTAAAGACCCTTTGAGTCTTATAGTCTATTTGTCTCTGCGTCCTTCAAACAAACACATAATTTTGCCACTTTGAAACGGCACAGCGTATCGCCACGGCGCGTGCTTCCCAAAAACCCAAAATCGCAACTTGAGAAGCAGGCCCATAAAATGGTAAACTAAATTTTTTAACCCATAAAAGGATTTAAACAACCATGAGACCTGTCGTACTGATTATCCGTGATGGCTGGGGACTCAATCCCCGCGAAGTTGGAAATGCTATCTTTGCCGCTCAGACTCCGACGGTTGACCGTCTGAAAGAGCGTTATCCATGGTCTCGCCTCGCCTGCAGCGGAGAGGCTGTCGGTCTGCCGGACGGCTATCAGGGTTCGAGCGAAGTCGGACATCTGAATATGGGTGCTGGACGCATTGTGATTCAAGAGCTCAAGCGCATTGATGACGGCCTCAGCACAGGCGAACTCTTTACCTCGCCCAAGTGGGCTGGACTCATCGCCAACTGGAAGAAGAACAACAGCGCGCTCCACTTCCTGGGACTCTTGCAAGATGAGGGCGTTCACGCCCACCAGGAGCATCTCTTCAAACTGATGAAGCGCGCCCGCAGCGAATTTGCAACCGGACGGATCATCATTCATCCCTTCCTGGACGGACGCGACACCCCGCCCCGCAGTACGCTCGAATATCTGGCACGCCTTGAGACGGAGATGAAGGCTGTCGGCCACTGTTCCATTGGCACCGCCATGGGTCGTTATTACTCCATGGATCGCTCCAAAAATTACGGACTCACGGATGAAGCCTATACCTGTCTGGTGGAAGCCAAGGGCCGCAAGGTCACCAGTGCTGTCGAAGCTGTGAAGGCCTCCTACGAAAAGGACATCACCCCGGATAACACGCCCATGACGGACGAGTATATTCCGCCCTGCGTCGTCGCAGACTATGCCGGCATCAAGGACGGCGACTCGGTCATGCACTTCAATTACCGTCAGGATCGCGCCATTCAGCTCACGCAGGCCTTTGTCTGCGACACCTACAAGGGCAAGCGCGCGGTTCGTCCGCAGGTCGTCTACCTCGGTTTCACACGGTACTGGGATGAGTTCACCGACTATCTGCTCGGCGCCATGGGTGGTGAGGGCGGGATGCCCAACCTGCTGGGAGAAGTCATTGCCAAAGCAGGCCTCAAGCAGTTGCGCATTGCCGAGACCCAGAAATTCCGTCATGTCACCAGCTTTTTTAACGGGAAGTCAACGCAGCCCTATACTGGCGAAGAACAGGTCGACATTCCTGGACGTTTTGACCCTGCGACCTTTGCAAGCCATCCTGAGATGGAGGCCCTGTTCGTCACAGAGGCGTTGCTCAAGAAGCTGGAAAACAATCCTTATGCCTTCGTCGCTGTCAACTTTGCCAACTGCGACATGGTGGGCCATACAGGCGATGCCGAAGCAGCGCGCAAAGCGGCCGAAGTTGTGGACAGCTGCATCGGCAAACTTCTGCCCCGCCTCATGGAGCTGAATGCCCACGTCTTGATTACGGCTGACCACGGCAACGCTGAGCAGATGGTGGATTACGTCACAGGGATGACCAAGACAAGCCACACGCTCAACGATGTCGAGTGTATCTATGTGGCCAAGGACGCTGTTGGAACGCAGCTTGCTCCGAAGGGTAACCTGAGTGATGTCGCACCAACGATCCTTGCTCTGATGGGGCTCCCGATCCCTTCAGACATGACCGCTCACAACTTGATCCTCGGCAAGGAAGCGTGGGCCAAGTAAGCATCTCTTTCTATGTACCGCCCCACCATAAAGGGATTCCTGCTTGCGGCAAGCGTCTGGCTTGTCGCAAGCTCTGCTTGCGCGGCAATCAAGATTAGCAATGCCTATTACAGTCCGCGCAACAACGAGCGCGACAAGCGGCCCGCGACCACCTTGCTGACGCTTCACACGACGGAAGCCCCCTCCGGGAGCTCCCTCCGCAAGCTCAGCGCCATGGGTGAGTGCCACTACTGCATTGATGAAGTGGGACGTGTTTACAGCATCATTGATCCACGGCGTGTGGCCTTTCACTCTGGACGGAGCATGTGGAATGGCAGACAAGAGGCTGACAATTTCGCGATTGGCATCGAAGTCTGTGGCTACCACAACAAACCGCTCTCCTCAGCTCAAACCCAGTCGCTCAAGGAGCTGATCGCGCTGATAAAAAAGACCTATAGTCTGACCGACACCCAGGTGATTCCCCATTCCCAGATTGCCTATGGAGCACCGAACAAATGGCAACTGAAAAGTCATCGGGGACGCAAGCGCTGCGGCATGCAATTCGCTATGCCCTCCATCCGTACCAAGCTGGGTCTCAAGAGTCGGCCCACCCGAGATCCTGATGTAGCAGCCAAGCGGCTTGTCGTGGCAGACCCTGCCTTGCAAGAGGTGCTCTACGGAAAAATGAGTGCGTTTACTGCGCCCCAGCCTCAGGATTACGAGCCTAAGTCTATCTCTCCCATGATTGCCAAGAAGCCCTCGGTGCGCCCCTCCTCAGGGTATCAGTCGATCAGCGTAACTACCCGTGCGCAAGATATCGCCGGTACGGCAATACGGTCTGCGACGACCCTCTATGTTTATCCGGATGGACGCTACGCCGCAGGCAGCCAGCTCACGTCCGGAGCGATCCTCAAGTTACCTTACGGAACAAAAGTCCTCCTGGACTATGCCGTTGCAGGGACCGTCTCATCGCAACGCCCTCCCCTGCTCATTTGCGGAAGTAAATGGAAATCCCCGACGACTTACTATCTTCTCAATGGCGCCCTGATCCCAGGCAACATGGTGAATGATGGTAAAATACCCTCCGGCACCCCTATCTTTATTCGGAAGAGCTAAACTTCTCGTAATGAAAAGAAACCTTTTACTCTGTTTAGCCCTTCTGTTCATTACCTCCTGTACGAAGACGGATGAAGAAAAGCGCCTCGCTAAATTTCGGAAAACCATTCCATACAAGACCTATCGGATGACCTCCGAGAAGGCAATAGAGCTGGCACTCGACGAGTACAACAAGGACCTCGATGTACCCCTTTCGCCACACATCGTGCATGCGACACTGGGATTCATCTGCCTAATCGGCAATAAGAGCGAATACGCCCTCATCGAGGCTGACCTGGCAAAAGAGAGCCCTTCTGCCGAAACCGCGATTCTCGCCATGGGAGTCCAATCTGTCGCCCTGACCAAGCTGAATTGTTCGCATTTGGCTCACGAACAGTACACGAAACTCAAGTCCGCCCTTGCCAGCCTGCAAAAGAGTACACCCGCTCGCCTAGAGAACGTACAGTCCCGGCTCATGTTTGCGAGCCTCATCGCCGTTAGCCTCTATCAAGACGACGCTGAGCTGGCAACCTTTTCAGCAAATAAACTGAGCTCCCATACTCAATTTGACTACCTTCCCTCGCTCGTCAGCGCACTGATGGAGATCAAGAGAGGTCATTCGCAGAAAGCGCTCAGCTATCTTCAGGAACTCAGTCAGCACAAAAACTTCCCCGAGTCAAAGCGAACCCTCTTCTCTGAATCAATCACAAACCTTGTAACCACCTCAGGCCAAACGCACGACAAGGATACAATTGTAGACGGACTGATTCTGCAACTCCTGGACGTTCTTTTGAAAGATCTCTTTGCCAGTGATAACCAGCAGCTTGTGCTCAAAAAGATCAGTACCCTTTCTGAACAATTTACAAAAGGATTCCCCTCTTTACGCCCCTCCCTAACGAAATCCCCTGAATCCTCAACAACAATTCAATAATTTATTAGTAAAATAAGGACGAAAGAAAAGAAAAAAGGTCGGTTTTTGGATTGCTTTTTGAGTGGGTGTTAAGGTAACATTATTACGCTTTTTTTAACAAACAAGGAGATGATCATGGCTTATCAAATTACAGACAAATGTGTTGCTTGCGGTCTTTGCAAAAGTTCTTGCCCCGTCGAGGCAATCAACGAGGGAACCCCTTACACGATTGACGCAGACAAGTGCGTCGATTGTGGTGCTTGCGCTGGTGAGTGCCCGAGCGAAGCAATCATTGCTGGCTAAGTGGATTCTAAAAAAACGGTAGAGTCCCTGCCGTTTTCCTCTATAAGGCGCGAATGTTTTTTCTTTAGAACGCCTACGACTTTTTCGATCGGGTAACAGGCATTACCGCGAAGTTTAATTATTTCTATGCGTTATGCGATTATTTCTGATATCCATGCAAATGCCACTGCTCTAAAAGCGGCCTTGGCAGATATTGCCGACATGAAGGTCGACAGGATCATCTGTCTGGGTGATTGCGTGGGTTATGGAATGGAGCCAGCAGAGACCCTTGAGTTGCTTTACCGTAAAGCGCATGTGGTCCTGATGGGCAACCACGATGCTGCGGTCTGCGGAAAACTAAGTACCGCTTCTTTTTCTGAGCGTGCCACCCAAGCCGTCGAACGCCATCGCAAACAGATCTCTCCCACGGGCATGCGCTGGCTTGAACGGTTGCCTCTTATTGCCGAGGGTAAAAATTTTCGTTGCACGCACGGTGATTTTTCACGGCCTGAACTCTTCCGTTACGTCTATACTCCAGAGGAGGCTACGCCGTCCTGGCAAGCTACGACGGATCCCATCCTTTTTGTTGGCCATACCCACTTCCCCCGTATCCATGTCATCGGTGCCAGCGGAGTCTCCCATGCGCTTGATTTTTGCGATTTCGAATGTGAAGAGGGTAAACGTTATATCATCAACCCGGGAAGTATTGGCGCACCTCGGACGGATGATGCCTGCTCCACCTACTGTATTTACGATGACAAGGCAAAAAGCATAGAGTTTAGAAGCCTGCCCTTCGATTACAAAGCGTATGTCAGGGCACTCCAATCTGCCAACAAGAGCATCGATCCTACGGTTCTGCAACAAAATGCTGATCTCTCGATGCCCGAAGTACGAGAGGGCCTCTCCTTCTCCAATGATGCTCAGAACATGGAAGCGGCCCAAAATGTTGTCCGTTCGATCCGTCTCCCCTCTACGCGCTTCCTGCAACGCCTCGCCACAACGCTAGTCCTCGGGTTACTGCTGATTATTGCCTGCATCATCTATGTCATGCTTCAACTCAATCAAGTTGATGAGTCAAAAACACTCTCTGGCTTCATCCCCACCCGTCCGCTCCCAGCGATCATCCTTCTCCCGCAAACACCGCTTGGCCAAAATGTACTCCCCTCATTTCCAAAGGAAATCAGTCGCAGAGATGTTGTGGAGGGCTGGCGCTACTACGTAGAAGAGAAACCACTCCAGCACCTACAGATCAAGGAACGGGATGGCCGAGCAACCCTCTTCTTCACCCATGACCAGTTCCTAAGGCTGGAGGTTGAAGCCCCCTTGCTCGCCTTAGGAATGCCTGAACTCAAGGCTTTGCGCATTAGCAGTCGTATCCGCCGTTCCGAGGATTTTAATGGAACCGTGATGGCCAACATCTCCTTGCTGGCGAAAAAAGAGGGCGGGACCTTTGAGGCCTTGTCAACCTCCAGTTTCGAAGTGCGAAACACGCGTGGCGAGCCTGCCGGTGCTATCAGTGTCAACCGTAAAGTCTCGCTCACCAAGCGAACAACTCATGTCAAATTCTCACTGACAACCACCTTCAAGGGTTCATTGGAAATCGAACCGCCTCTTCTCACAGGAGAAAAAGATGATTAAGTCCATTGCAGATGAAGTGTGGGCCTTCGATTGCGAATGGATCCCGGATCTGCAAGCGGGACGGATACTCTATAAGCAACCCGACGAGGTCTCCTCCAAAGAGGTTCTGGAGACTATGTGGGAGCACGGGGGCCGGACGCCGGAGAACCCACAGCCCTTCTTAAAACTCATCCAATGCCGCGTCGTCTCGATTGCCACGGTGATTCGACGCGTCCTACGGAATGGCGAGGTCCAGCTCTTTCTGTTCGCCCTCCCCCAGAACGTTTCGGACGAGACACAGGACGAACCCTCGATCCTTCGCCGTTTTCTCGTGGAGGGCCTCGCAACCAAGAACCCTCAACTGGTAGGGTTTAATTCACGGAACTCGGATCTGCGCATCTTACTCCAGCGCGCCATTGTCCATGGCATCGACATCAAAGCCCTCTCCGAGCGCCTCACTGCAAAGCCGTGGGAGAGCCTGGATGTTGACCTCATGGACCTAGTCAGCGGCTTCGGAAAGAATACGACGGTTTCCCTCAATGAACTGGCCCAGCTCTCAGGAATCCCCGGAAAACTCGACACAACAGGCGATGATGTCTGCGGACTCTGGTACGCCGGAAAGCGCCAGGAGATCGTCAACTACAACTGCTGTGACGCCCTGACCACGTATCTGGTCTGGCTTCGCTTGTCATTTGTCTCTGGCAAATTCTCAAAAGAGGAGTACCGTCTCGAACAACTCCGCGTGAAGCGGCTGATTGAGGAGCATGCCAAACGCCCCGAAGCGAGCTATCTGCTCACCTACCTCGATCTCTGGCGCGATCTAAAAAAACGGACCAGCCAAGCTGATGGCGTCTTTGACTGAAACTTTTCCTATGAGCCTACTTTCAACCATCAATAGCACAAAGGATGTCGCAGATCTCCCCTCGCAACACCTTCCTCAACTGGCAGCGGAAGTTCGCGAAACCATTATCAACACCGTCAGCAAGAACGGAGGTCACCTCGCCTCGAACCTCGGTTCCGTGGAACTGACCATTGCGCTGCTCCGCATATTCACCCCTCCGCAAGACCGTATTGTCTGGGATGTGGGCCACCAAGCCTACACGTGGAAACTATTGACCGGACGTCGCGAGCAATTTTCAACCATTCGCACACGAGGTGGCCTTTCAGGCTTCATCAAGCCTGACGAAAGTCCCTGCGACGCCTCCATCGCAGGACACGCTGGCACTGCGCTCTCCACAGCACTCGGCATGGCCACTGGACTCGCCCGCAAAAACCAGTCTGGACACGTCCTCGCCATCATCGGAGACGCCTCCATGTCCAACGGCATCTCCCTGGAGGCCCTCAATAACCTTGAGGACGTAGATGCAAAAGTCATCGTCATCCTGAATGACAATGAAATGTCAATCAGCCAAAACGTCGGCGCCCTCTCCCGCCGTTTGGGCCAAATGCTGACAAGTGTGCGTTATAACCGAATCAAGGCCGCCGCCGAAGCCGCAGGCCATCGCATGCACATGACGGCTTTACGTGGCATCTACCACAAGCTTGAACAAGCCATCAAAAGTATCTGGCTGAAAAATGCTTTTTTCGAAGAGTTTGGCCTTCGGTATATCGGGCCCATTGACGGGCATGATTTTAGCGCATTGGAAAACGCCCTGCTCTCTGCGCGCAATGACAAGCGTTCTGTGCTCGTACACGTGGCAACCCAAAAGGGGCGCGGCTACCAGCCTGCTGAGCAGACCCCCAGCGCGTGGCATGGTGTCAACGCCTTTGTCTGCGAGACAGGCGAACAGGTGAAGGGTGGCGTCAAGGGTTACTCGCAAGCGTGTGGGGAGACCCTCCTGTCGCTGGCAGAGGACACCCCCTCCCTTGTCACGATTACAGCAGCCATGTGTTCAGCGACGGGGCTTGCAGCCTTTGCCGAAAAATACCCGAGGCGCTTCTTTGATGTCGGTATCTGTGAAGCACATGCCGTGGTCTTCTCTGCAGGCCTTGCCTCGACAGGATACCGTCCCGTCTTTACTGTCTACTCCTCCTTCCTCCAACGTGCCGTGGATTGCGTGATGCATGATCTCTGCATCCAGAAACTCCCAGTCCTCCTTTGCATTGACCGTGCAGGTGTCGTGGGGAGTGACGGACCCACCCACCACGGCATCTATGATATCCCCATGTTGCGGTGCTTGCCCAACCTCGTGATGATGCAGCCTGCGGATAACCAGGAACTGGACGCGATGATCCGTTTCGCCTTGACCCTTGATGGCCCTGCCACCATCCGGTATCCGCGTGAACCCGGACCGGAAGTGGGAATGCAAGAATGCGGGAATGCGCGAATGCGCGAATCTGAGTCAATAAAACTCGGAACAGCACGCGTCCTCGCTGCGCCGACTGGCGCGACGATCTGGATATGGGCCTTGGGCGACATGCTTCCGCTTGCACATGAAATTGCTGCGCTGATCGGATTAAAGGGGCGTTCCGCGGGTGTCGTGAATGCACGCTTCATCAAGCCCTTGGACCTTACCCTCCTCAAGCAGCAGGCCGCAAACGCCACCTGTTTCATCACGCTTGAAAATGGAGCCGCCGCGGGTGGCTTCGGTTCCGCACTCGCGGAAGCACTCGCAGCGAACACCATCACCACGCCCGTCCACATCATCGGCTGGCCGGACCGCTTCATGGGTCAAGGCTCTACAGCCCAGCTGCGTGAAGAGGCCGGCCTGACAGCCGAGAAGATCGTACAGAGCATACTCTGATCGCCTCAGGCAATTTAATATATTGTTCCTCACAGAGGCACAGAGAGCACAGAGGACTCCTTGTCACGCATGAAGAATTAAGATTTTATGTGTTTGTTTGATCCATCACTGATTGAGTTTTTAGGA
>CAYWNP010000041.1:0-2839 GCA_964459675.1 uncultured Akkermansia sp.
TAGTCAAAGCCGTCCATCGGACAGGACTCATACCCCATCTCCTGGGCAGCCAGCATCAGCGTCTGGGCCGCAATACCGCAGGAACGCATGCCTTCATCACGTTGCACCTGCTCGCGTCCGCGGTAATACTGGTCGATTGCCGGAACCAAATAATCCTTCACTGGCTGAGGCGCGTTGGCCCAGTAGCGTGCAGGATTTTTCTCCCAGGCTTTCAGGTCCGCACAGAGGACGATTAAGAGTGATGCGTCGGTCACCTGCGCCTGATCCCATGCCACGGCACGGATCTGCTTCCGCACTGCAGGATCGCGGACAACTACGAAGCGCCAGTTCTGGATATTGAATGCCGTCGGTGCCAGAAGAGCCAAGCTCATCAGTTTCTCGATCTCAACCTCGGTCATGCGATGATTCGAATCATAATGTTTAACCGCCCGCCGCGTCTCAATAGCTTTAGTCACGTTCATGGTTATCTCCTTATCTCAATTGTTTTTAATAATACCCTTTGGACAGAAACAGGACAAGGGTAATTTTGTTGACTGGGTGCCACTCCCGTTGGATATTGGATATTCTCACTTCCATTTTCCGTGCTTTCTTCCCGACGCGTCTTATGGTATAGTTTTTACCTTTAGGAAACGCTATGAAAACAATTTATTTTGACAACAATGCGACGACCTGTGTGGCCCCTGAAGTCCGCGAAGCCATGATGCCCTTCTTTGGGGAACTCTATGGCAACCCCTCCAGCATGCACGCCTTTGGCGGACAGGTGGCCAAATATGTTCAAGAAGCCCGCGAACGTATCGCAGCCTTTATCCATGCGGAACCTTCTGAAATCGTCTTTACCAGTTGCGGGACGGAGAGCAACAACATGGCCATCCGGGGAAGCGCAGAGGTGCTCGGTTCCCATGCCAAGGTGATCACTTCGCGGGTTGAACATCCGGCAGTGCTCGGTCCCTGCCGCCGGCTCCGGGACAAAGGGCACCGCGAATTCGAAATTCCCGTGGATGGCGTTGGACAACTCGATCTCGCTGCCCTCCGCGAGGCGCTCAAGGAGAGCGGACCCTCCATTGTCAGTATCATGTGGGCAAACAACGAGACAGGTGTCGTCTTCCCGATGGATGAGATTGCCCAACTCGTCAAAGCCTCCGGCGGCATCCTCCACACGGACGCTGTCCAGGTCGCCGGCAAGTTCCCGATCGACATGCGCAAGACGCCCGTAGACATGCTCTCTTTCTCTGGACATAAGGTTCATGCACCCAAGGGAATCGGAGTCTTCTACCTCCGTCGCGGTACCCGCATCAAGACCTTCATGCTCGGCGGACATCAGGAACATGGACGCAGGGGTGGCACAGAGAATGTCCCTTATATCGTCGGACTCGGCAAGGCTGTCGAGCTGGCTGAAGCCAATATGGCGACAGAAACCCAGTTGCTCTCCCGCCTGCGCGACAAGCTGGAGAACGGTCTCCTGGCTACCTGCCCGGATGCGCGCGTCAACGGCGACCGCAAGAACCGCCTACCCAACACCTCCAACATCAGCTTTGAATACATCGAAGGGGAATCCATCCTGATGCATCTCAGCGACCTCGGAATCTGCGCTTCGACCGGTTCGGCCTGCGCAGCTGGCTCGCTTGAACCCTCGCACGTTATCCGCGCGATGGGCGTACCCTTTACCGCTGTTCATGGCTCGATTCGCTTTTCGCTCAGCCGTTATAATACCGAGTCAGAGGTGGATACCGTGCTGACAGAAACACCCAAGATTATCAACAAGCTCAGAGCCCTTTCTCCTTTCTGCAAATGAAACAGCTCACCATCGGACTCTATCTAGAGCAGGAGATCCACTATTTCCGGATGAAGCGCCATCTGGTGGAGCGTCTGCGCAAGACCTTCCCTGAAATAACCTTTCTCTGGTGCCGCAGCGAAGCCTCCTTTAAACGAGCGCTTCCGCGCATGGATGTTGTCCTGGCCAATAGCTTCAAACAAGAGTGGTTTTCACGCGCCAAACAGTTGCGCACGATGTTGTCCCCCGCTGCCGGCCGTGACGTGATGGGTGCCATGCCCCCGCCTCACATCCAAGCATACTATTGCACCTTCCACGGCGAGTTCATCGCAGAGACGATGTTGGGACTCATGCTGGGTGTCAACCGAGGCATCCTGGAGTCCTATAAGCACCAACTGGACAACGAATTATGGCCCTGGCGCCCACTCTGCGAACCAGGGAAGATGCGACTCCTGCGCGGTTCACATGCGGTCATCATCGGCTTTGGCCATATTGGCGACTGGATAGCGCGTCTGCTCAAACCCTTTGGTATCCGTATCACAGGCGTTCGACGGAATCCGCCAGTCAAGCGGCCTGCCTATTTCACAGAGGGGGATTCGATCGTCCCTGTTTCACAATTGGACGAGGTCCTGCCGACAGCCGACCATGTCATTCTTGCGCTTCCCAGCGACACGGGCACCGACAATCTTCTGGGTGCGCGTCAGTTTAAGAAGATGGCCCGCCATGCGGTCCTTTACAACATTGGCCGGGGCAACTGCATTGACGAAGTTGCGTTGGTCAAAGCCTTGAAAACCAGGGCCATCGCAGGTGCCTGCCTTGATGTCTTTACCCAAGAGCCTCTTCGAAAGGGGCACCCCCTTGCCCAGAACCTACCCGGTCTGATCCGACTGCCCCATGCCTCCGCATTTGCGGATGAGTACATGGTGCGTTACACCGATGAGATCATTCCGATCATCAGAAGCTTGCTGAAACAGACAAAGTGAAGAGCGCAAAGGGAAACCCTGAACCCTGAACCCCGAACCCTCTAATGAACCTCTATACAGTCCATTCAATCGAAGAGACCTGGCG
>CAYWNP010000041.1:2939-9238 GCA_964459675.1 uncultured Akkermansia sp.
GTCGTCGCCGTCGAATGGCCCGAGCGCGGGGGCGACCTCATTCCCCCCAACGCCCTGCATATCACGCTGAAGCTCTCTGCCGAGGCCGAGACCCGTACGATTGAGATCAAGTAGAAGCCTCCCTTTTCTGTCAAAAAATCTGTGGCTATCTGTGGCCAGAAACTCTCTCTTCAGGGTTGAATGCAACGGCTATTTATGCTATAAATATGGCCATGCAAAAAAAGATAATCAAAGTCAACGGTCAGGTTATTCCTGAGGAGGCTGTACAATTCGAGTTTGAGCGCCTTGCTCGCTTCTATTCTGAGCATGGTTGGTCAAATGATCAGATCAAGGCAAACCTGCCTGAGCTGGTTGAGCAGGCACAGAATCAAGCCATCGGCGCAAAACTTTTGTTAGATGAGGCTGCACGGTTGGATATTCCTGTGAGTGAGCCTGAAGTGGACGAGCAGGTTGAACAGATCGTCAACCAAATCGGCGGACGCGAGGCGTTCCTCAAAGCACTTGCCGCCCAAAAGACGAACGAGGAGACGTTCCGAGTGCAGATCCGTCAAGGAAAGCGCGTGGACAAGCTCGTGGCCCAAGCCACTTCTGGAACTCCAGAGCCGACTGAGGCAGATGTTGAACAGTATTTTAAAGAACACAAAACCGAGTTCTCCAAGGGCGAGCAGGTTCTTGCCCAGCATATCCTCGTCACACCTGACGGAGACTCTGAGACCTCCAAGAGCGAAGCCTACACCAAGATCAATGACATCCGTGAGCGCATCCTCTCGGGCGCCAAGACCTTTGAGAGCGAAGCAGCAGATCACTCCACCTGCCCCAGCGGAAAGGAAGGCGGAAGCCTCGGCTGGTTTGGGCGTGGCATGATGGTCCCCGAGTTTGACGGTGAGGCCTTTGCCATGAAGATCGGTGATATCAGCGGGATCATTGAGACTCAGTTCGGTTACCACATCATCAAAAAGACCGACCATCAGAAGGGCGGCGAGACTGACTTTGATACGGTGCGCGAACAGATCCGCGATTTGCTCCGCCACTCACGCCGAGGCGAAGCCATGACCGCGTATGTCTCCGAGTTACGTTCGAAGGCCAAGATCGAGATGGCATAATCCTTATCCCCCGCCCTTTACGAGGGCGGGGCGACCTGACAAGCGAGCACCATGAACCACGACATCTTATTCAGTCGAGCCTGCTCTAAAATTCCGGGAGGCGTGAACAGTCCAGTTCGCGCCTTCGGTAGCGTGGGCGGAACGCCTGTTTATATCAGTTCGGGCAAGGGCACCTCCCTCACGACGTGTGACGGAAGAACCCTGACCGACTTCTGCTGCTCGTGGGGTGCAATGATCTTGGGTCATGCCCATCCCGAGGTGGTCGAAGCACTCCAACGACAAGCCGAGAAGGGCACCACCTTCGGAATCAATACCGAGATCGAGGTTCAACTGGCCGAACGTCTTTGCTCGCTCGTGCCCGCTCTCGAACGGGTGCGACTGGTCAACTCGGGTACTGAAGCTGTGATGACTGCGTTGCGTATTGCCCGTGGTGTCACGGGACGTAATAAGATTGTCAAATTTGATGGTTGCTATCATGGTCACAGCGACAGCGTCTTGGTCTCGGCAGGCAGTGGCCTGCTCACCGGAGGGATTACCTCCTCCCCTGGCGTTCCCCAAGAGGTTGCCAACGACACCTTTGTCGTGCCTTACAACGACCTGACCGCCCTCGCAGAGCTGATGCGCGAACGCGGCTCAGAGGTCGCGGCGATCATTGTTGAACCTGTCGTCGGCAATATGGGTCTTGTACAGCCTGCCGAGGGGTATCTTCAGGGTTTGAGAAAGCTGGCGGACGCGAGTGGTGCGGTACTCATCTTTGACGAGGTGATCACGGGTTTCCGTTTCGGCCTTTGCTCGTATGCACAACTCTGTGGCGTCACGCCAGACCTCCTGACCTTAGGCAAGGTCATTGGCGGTGGACTTCCCTTGGCTGCTGTCGGGGGCAAGGCCTCGCTGATGGAACAACTGGCGCCTTCAGGAAAAATCTATCAAGCAGGGACCCTCTCAGGGAATCCTCTTGCGGTCGTCGCTGGACTGAAGACCCTCGAGGTGCTTGAGCGAGAGAACCCCTATCCGCGTATGGCCGCTCTGGGCAAACGACTGGCAACAGCGATTAATCAGAAGGCACAAGGATTTCACTGCGCGCAGTTCTCTGGTATTTTTACCATCTTCTTCACTCCTGGTCCTGTTCACAATCTCGTAGACGCCAAGCGGAGCGATACGAAAGCCTACGCCACATATTTTCATCGCGCATTGGATGCTGGCTTCTACATGCCGCCAGCCCAATTCGAAGTTGCCTTTATCTCAGCAGCCCACACAGAAGCGTGCATCGACCGCCTCTGTTCAATCATAGGATGATACCCTTTTTATGAGTACTGAATCTGAACCCAAAATTGAACGCATCTTCCGACTCCCACAGGCAACATCTAGAAATCCGCTCGTGCGCCTTTTCGGACTGATTTGCGAGAGCATCTTTGCTCTCAAGGCCTTGGACAAAGCCTACGAAACCATCATGCGTTTGCCACATGATATCCCTTTCGGTGAACGTATCCTGCTCGCCGGAGCCATACGAATGGGTTACAAGGAGAGCGATCTGGCAAAGGTCCCGAAAGAGGGACCTGTTGTGGTGGTCTCCAACCATCCCTTCGGCTTAGTCGAAGGAGTCATGCTGCTCATCCTCATACGCAAGATCCGTCCAGATGTAAAGGCGATGGCCAACTACATGCTGGGAAAGATCCCGGAGATGCGCGATGAATTTATCTTTGTCGATCCCTTTGGTTCAACGAGTGCTACCAAGGCGAACCTCCGTCCGATCAAAGAGAGCCTCGCCTGGTTAAAGGCAGGACATGTCCTCGTTGTCTTTCCCTCTGGAGAGGTCTCCAGTTTCGACACGAAGTCGCTCCGCATCCGTGATCCCGCGTGGAGCACCTCCGCTGCCGCCTTCATTCGCAAGTCAGGGGCCACCGTGGTGCCGATGTATGTTCTCGGACGCAACTCGATCTTCTTCTATCTGATGGGATTAATCCATCCGCGGCTGCGCACGGCACTCTTGGGATACCAGTATTTCAACAAGAAGGGCCGTGTTCTCAAAGTCGCGATTGGCTCGCCACTCACGCAAAAGGCACTGCAACCCTTCTCAACAGACGACGCCCAATTAACCAAATACCTCCGTTTCCGCTCCTATCTGTTGCACGAGCGTAAGTTTCGACGGGCTCGACACTTCATCACCTTGCACCCGCCCATGATGCCCCCCATGCCGATTGTTCCATCAATTCCTGAAGAGGTTTTGGAGAAGGAAATTGCGGGATTGCCTGAGTCATGCAAACTCGTCGCAGCAGGCGACTTCATTGTCTTCATTGCAACAGCCCAGCAGATCCCCTCCTGTGTCCGCGAGATCGGACGTCTACGTGAGATCACCTTCCGTGCCGTCGGCGAAGGAACGGGAAACGAGTTTGACCTCGACAAGTTCGATTCGTACTACATGCATCTCGTGATGTGGAACGTGGCTCGTAAAGAGATTGCCGGCTCCTACCGCCTAGGACTCTCTGACACGATCATCGAAAAATATGGAGTCAAAGGCCTTTACACCAGCACCCTCTTTGAGTTTGACATGCGACTCATCGAGAAGCTCCCCCCTCTCATCGAGATGGGACGCTCCTTTATCCGGCTGGAATACCAGAAGGCCTACACCTCTCTCTTCCTGCTCTGGAGAGGCATTGCGATGTTTGTCGCCCACAACCCCAAATATCGGGCCCTGTTCGGACCGGTCAGCATCACGAACGAGTATCGCGAATCCTCACGCTGCATGATTCTCGCCTCCATGCGTCAGACTTGCATGGACGAAGCGCTAGCCCCCCTGGTCACCCCCAAGTTTCCTCCACATCCGCCACACCGTTCAGAGTGGTGCCTACCCGAGTATCGTGACTTATTAAACGACTTCGAACAGGTTGCCGATTATGTCTCGGAAATTGAGCCTGACGGCAAGGACGTCCCCGTCCTGCTGCGCCAATATCTGAAACTGGGAGGACGGCTCCTCTCCTTCAATCTCGACCCTGATTTCAGTTCGGTCGTGGATGGTTTGATCGTCGTCGACCTCTCCCGTACCCCCTTAAAGACCTTAAGGCGTTACATGGGTAATGAAGCAGAGGGCTTTCTGAAATATCATGGCATGATTGAGGAGACACCAACCCCTGTCGCAGAAAAGGAAGGCTGATGCTAACGCAGTTATCCGTCCGGAACCTTGCTATTGTTGAGGAAGCCTCAGTGGCCTTCGGCCCTGGACTCAATATTATCACGGGCGAAACAGGTGCAGGAAAATCTGTACTCATGGGGGCGCTTGACTTGGTCCTGGGCGGACGTGCCGACAAATCTGCAATCCGGGAGGGCGCTCAAGAGGCAAGCGTCGAAGCGACCTTCGCCCTGAGTGACTCAGAAAAGGTGGATCTCCTGCTAACCGAGAGTGGCCTACCTGCCTGTGAAGAGGGTACGTTATTGATCCGCCGCCTTATATCCGCGACTGGGACGGGCCGGTGCCTTGTGAACGATGCGCAGGCCACGCTTCAGACCCTTCGAAAAATCGGCACCTTGCTCGTGGATATCCACGGACCTTACGACCATCAGTCCCTTTTGGATTCCGACTTCCAGCGACGCGTGTTAGATGCCTATGGCCATTGCATCCCTCTTCTCGAGGCCTACGCCGAGACGTGGAGAGAGCGTGAAGCCTGTCAACGACAGCTCATCGAGTTGCAAGGCGGCGCAGCCGATGTCACAGAAGAGATTGATCGGCTTCAGTTCATGGTTGATGAAATAAATGCTGCTCACCTCTCAGCGGCAGACGAGGAGGAGCTAATCCAGCGACATGCCGAGGCGGCCAATGCCGAACAGATCCTCTCCCTTGGGTCCGCGATCGCAAGTACGCTGGTCGATGGCGACAGTTCGGCCTTTGACCTGCTCGCCTCAACCCAAGTGCAACTGAGCGAACTCGCCGCGATTCTTCCAGAAGCTGCGGGATGGCGTTTAGAGGCTCAAAATATCGCCACGCAGCTTCAGGAGCTGGGACGCGCCTTGGATGACCGGCTAAGCAAGATCGACTCTGATCCCGAACGCCTCCAACAATTGGAAGAGCGCATGGCGCTCGTGCAAAAGCTGAAGCGCAAATATGGCCATAGCATCGCCACGATCTTAGCGACCTGCGAAAAGCATGAAGTCCGGCTTCAAGACCTCCTGACCCGCACCGAGCGAATTGAGAAGCTCAACACGACTCTTTCCGCGCTAACCCTCACGCTGACGGGCAAAGCGAAACGCCTCACAGAAGCCCGGAAGGCTGCTGCCTTAAAATTGGCCAAGGCGATTACAACCGAACTGCGGGACTTGGGCTTTCTCAAGTCTGGCTTCTCTGTGGATTTAACACCGAGCGAACCCGCTCCCCACGGAGCAGACGATATTTCGTTTGGCTTTGCCCCCAATCCGGGCGAGCCGATGCGTGCCCTTAAAGCGATCGCCTCCAGTGGTGAAATTGCACGCGTCATGCTCGCGGTCAAAGCGGTACTGGCTTCCCATGACAGCATTCCTGTCCTTGTCTTTGATGAGATTGACGCCAACATTGGCGGCGAGGTCGGACGGGCTGTCGGGCAGAAGCTGAGACGGGTGGCCGAGAGCCACCAGGTCATCTCGATCACCCATCTGCCGCAATCCGCAGTCTACGGCCAACAGCACTACCGCGTGACCAAGGATGTGGTCAAGAACAGGACCCGCATGCAGATCACCCTGCTGGAGGATGGAGACCGGGTGGATGAAATCGCCCGTATGCTGGGGGGCAAAGGCCTTACCAGCGTCATCGAGAGTCACGCACGCGAACTGCTCGCGTCAGCAACGTTTTAACATCACACAACAAAAGGGGACCGCTATGGCACGCAACAAAAAAGAGCTTCAGGGCATTACCCAGCTGGGCAACAAAAAGACCCCTTATGCCGACACCTACAATCCGAAGCTCCTAGAGACCTTTACCAACAAACATCCTGAGAGCGACTACTGGGTCACCTTTGACTGTCCCGAATTCACCTCCCTCTGCCCTATGACCGGGCAGCCCGATTTTGCTACGATCACGATCCGCTACATCCCGGATCAGCAGATGGTCGAGAGCAAATCGCTCAAGCTTTACCTCTTTAGCTTCCGGAATCAAGGCGACTTCCATGAGGATTGCGTCAACATGATCCTCAACGACCTCGTCAAGCTCATGGCACCCCGCTATCTGGAGGT
>CAYWNP010000041.1:9338-20354 GCA_964459675.1 uncultured Akkermansia sp.
ATTTCAAAGTTGCACGCCATCGTCGGTGGCGGAGGCAAGCGCCAAGACTCGGTCATGGCAGGCATGGCAGCGATGGCACCTGAGACACGTCTGGTGGTGGTTCATGATGGCGCCCGTCCCTGTGTAACCCCCGCGTTGATTACCGAAACGGTCCGTTATGCCAAACGCCACGGAACAGCCATTGCAGCGGCACGTATTTGGGACACAGTCAAGGTTGTCGAAAAGGGGAACACCGTTGATCGCACGCTGGATCGGAACAAACTATGGGCGGTACAGACCCCCCAAGCTTTTTCTGTCGATTTGCTGAAACGCGCGTACAAAATGGTTGTCGAGAAGAAAGAAACCGTTACGGATGAAGCGAGTGCGGTGGAACTGCTGGGGGAACCTGTGCGCCTCGTCGAATGGACCCGTCCAAACATCAAAATCACCACGGTGGAAGACATGCCGCTTGCGGCAGTTGCGATGAAGTTGAATTAACATGGAAAAGAAAGTTGCCATTTTCGGGGATATCCATGCAAACCTCGAAGCGTTGATTGCTGTCATCAATGATGCCAGGAATCGAGACGTCACTGATTATGTTTGTCTGGGGGATGTCGTCGGCTACAACGCCAGCCCATCAGAGTGTATAAATATTGTCAGGGAATTGGGATGCGTGACGGTCAGAGGCAATCATGACCACTATTGCTCCCACGACGAAAATCTTGATGACTTTCAGCCTTTAGCAGCAAGCGTCATTGCCTGGACGCGACGTCAACTCTCGGATGACGATGTCTTTTGGCTAAAGAATCTCCCCCTTCGAAAGGCGGTTTCTGGTTTTACGATTGTGCACAGTACCCTTGATATGCCTGACCACTGGGGTTATGTCTTTGACTCGCTCTCCGCAGAGGCCCACTTCAGCTATCAGATGACCACGCTTTGCTTCTATGGACACACACATGTGCCAATGGTCTATGAAAAGAATGCGGGGATCCGTCGTCACGATCCCTACAACATCAAGATCGCGGCAGGCACCAAATATTTCATCAATGCGGGAAGCGTGGGTCAACCCCGCGATGGAAACCCTGACAGCTCCTATGTGATTTACAAACCCACATCGCGCGAGATCGAATTCGTACGTGTACCGTATGACATTCAGACCTCGATGGAAAAGAATATGAAGGCGGGACTTCCCGAACGGCTGGCTCAACGTCTTGCCCAAGGCAAATAACCCCCAGAGGCACCCCTCTCATGTCCATCCTCATTAAGCAGGTGATCCATAACGGTGCTCCCTGTGATGTTTTCATCGAGGGCAACCGTTTCAAAAAGATTGCGTCGCACATTGACTGCGCTGCTGATCAAATCCTTGACGGCCGCCGGAAAGCCATCCTCCCCCCCTTTTTCAACACCCATAACCACGCGGCGATGACCAGCATGAGGGGATATGCGGATGACATTGATCTTTTCCCTTGGTTGAAGAACCATATCTGGCCTTTTGAAGCCTGTATCACATCAGAGGATGTCTATCACTGTACCCGCCTGGCCATCCTTGAAATGATCAAGGGAGGAACAATCTTTTTTAATGATATGTATTGGTTTTCGACCTCGACCGTACGAGCCGTTGAGGAGATGGGGATCCGGGCTGCTATCGGACGCCTCTTCATTGAATCGAGCCCCGGCGTGATCCTTGAAGGAAACCTCAAGGAGAACGAGGCGTTAGAGGCCCTAGCCTCTTCAGCTTCGTCCCGTATCACGCTGACCTACGCTCCTCACGCCATCTACACGGTCTCCGGAAAGACCCTCTGTATGATTTCTGAGCGAGCAAAAGCGGAGAATGGCTTTATCCATATTCATGCCTCTGAGACTGAGCGAGAGGTCTCCAACAGCCACAAGGAACATGGGATGTCCCCGATCGCCTGGCTGGACCGGTGCGGAATGCTGGGGCCCAAGACCATCCTGGCGCATTGCGTCCACCTCGCGGTTGAAGATATCAACCTCATCCGTGAACGGGTCTGTATCATTGCCCATAATCCGATCTCGAACCTGAAGTTGGCCTCTGGACGTTTCCGCTTCCAAGAGGTGATTGAGGAATCCAAGTGCAGGATCACCCTAGGCACGGACGGCGTTGCCTCCAACAACAACCTCTCGATGCTCGACACCATGAAGTTTGCGGCCCTCTCCGCAAAAGATCAGAGCCGGAATGCGACGGTTGCACCCGCGCATGTCATCTTTGATGCAGCCACCATCAAAGGGGCTGAAGCGTTTAATATCGAGGCAGGAACCATCGCCGAGGGGCGTCTTGCGGATGCTATTTTGGTTGACCTTTGCCAGCCCGCCATGGTGCCCAACCACCATCTCATCTCCAACATCGTCTATGCGGCAGACACCTCCTGCATTGACACCGTGCTCTGTGATGGCCGACTTTTGATGCACAACCGAGCCATTCCTGGCGAACAGGAGATCATTGAGGCGGCCCAACGCGCCATTGCAAACATTCTGAAACGTTTAAATCAGGAAACTCGAAAGCGTGAAGGACTATGAACGAGAATACAGCCAACTATGCTAAGATAGGCTTCTTTGTATTGACCGGTTTCGCACTCATCTTGGTGGCGATCGGTATTGCAGGTGCCCGCGTGTTAAAGAGAAACGAGGTCTTTGCGGAGACCTATATCTCCGAATCAGTGACTGGACTTGAGATTGGGTCCCCGGTCAAATATCGTGGTGTGCCCATTGGTTCGGTCAAACGTATTGGCTTCGTCTATAGCGAGTACGGAACAGCGATGAGTGAGAACGACGCCTCTCTGAACGCCCGGCGCATCCTCGTCATCATGGCCCTCGACCCGAAGCAGTTTCTGCCGATGCAGGCGAAAGATCCGACCAAGTTCCTTGAAGATCTCATAATCAGCGGGCTCCGTGTCAAAGTCGCCTCTCAAGGGCTGACTGGCATCGCCAGCATCGAATTTGACTTCTTTCCGGCCTCCCAATACTCAAATGAGTTCAAGGAAGTCAGCTGGAAACCCAAAAACGCCTATATCCCTTCAGCGCCGAGTACCTTCTTTATCTTTAAGAAGAACACAGAGGACCTGATCTTCAAATTCAATCAACTGGACTTACAGGGCATCGCCACGGAGTTTCACGAACTTCTGAAAACAACGCATGAAAAAGTCGCACAGCTCGATATGAAAAATCTCTCCTCGGAGACGCTCCAACTGGTGCGTGAACTGCGCACGACTACGCGCTCTTTAGAGAAAATTGTTGCCTCCCCTGAAATTCAGAAGATCCCCGCAGATGTCTCCCTCGTTTTAGGAGAGATCAACAACACGGTCACCAATCTCAACGCGCAAGTAGAGCCCTTGATCACCTCACTCAAAAGTGTGGCAAACCGCACAGATAACCTTCTGATATCCCTCTCAACGGTGACCACCAATACAGGTGCGCATATTGATCAGACATTTGTTACGGTAGAGAAAACACTCGACACCTTTGGAAAGACATTGGACTCTTTCAGCAAGACAGCCCAGACCATGAATCGCCTGACCGCATCGCAGCAATATGCCGTAACGGAATTGATTCAAAATCTGAGGACAACGTCAACGACACTCAATCAGCTCATTACAGATCTGCAAGCGAATCCCGCTTCACTGATCGTCGGCCAGCCCCCTCCCCCTCTGCCAGAAACCAAGTAGCTTAACTTCAACGTTAAGAGTTCAGCGTTCAGCGTTAAACGTTCTAACTCTCAACTCTAAACGTTTAACTTTTAACGCTTAATTTAAGAAGTTACTTCTTCGTTTATTCCCGGCCCCGGGCGAAGAGCATTAGTTCTTGTAGAGTACCTTGCCGTTGCCTTTTTCAATCTTACCGACGACAACAGGCGCCATCTTCATCTTATTGAGCAGATCCAAGGTCTTCTTGGCATCTGCGGAGCGTACGACAATAACATAACCAATGCCCATATTAAAGACACGGTACATCTCGTCGCGATCCACTTTACCCTGACGTTCAATAAAGGTAAAGACCATCGGAGGCGTCCAGGAAGCACGATCAATCACGGCATTGCATTTTTCCGGCAGCACGCGGGGAATGTTATCCACAAAGCCACCCCCCGTGATATGCGCCATGCCACGAATGGGAATTCCCTTCGCCAGCAGGGTTGTCACAGGCTTCAAGAAACTGCGATGGACGGCCAACAGCGCCTCGGTAACCGTCGTATGCGTCCCAGGAATCAAATCCTGATGCATCAAGCCGCACTGGTCAAAGATGACCTTACGCGCAAGTGAGAAGCCATTGGTCTGCAAGCCTCCGGAGGGCAAGCCGATGATGACGTCACCCGCATGAATGGCGCTACCGGTAATCACCTTACGCTTTTCGACAACACCGACAATCGTTCCCACGAGATCATACTCGCCCAAGGGGTAGAGTCCGGGCATCTCCGCCGTCTCGCCGCCCAACAAGGCACAGTCATTCTCTTTACAAGCCTTGACAAGTCCCGCGATCACCTCAGTGAAAACAGCCGTGTCAAAACGGGCGGTTCCAATATAATCCATAAAGAAGAGAGGCTTAGCGCCTTGCACGAGGATATCATTGACACAGTGGTTGACGATGTCTTGTCCAACCGTGTCATGTTTCTTCGCGAGAGCAGCGACTTTCAGCTTGGTTCCGACCCCGTCCGTGCTGGCGACCAGAAGCATCTCTTTGCCAGGCGACTGGAAAAGACCGCCGAAACTTCCGATTCCGCCGATAACGCCCTTCGTCTTTGTCGTCGAAACCATCTTCTTGATGATTTCAATGCCAGACATTTTGGAGTCAATATCCACGCCTGCCTGTGCATACGCAGAAGTTTTCTTCGGTTGGTCAGGTTTCTTTACCATTTTATGCCCCTTACTTGCTGTTCCTTACGCAAAGATACTCAAAACGGCGCATAACATAACATGTAATTTTGCCTTTTTCCAGCCAAAATTACATTTTTTCAAATGAAACCTCATAGTCCACTCCCTGAGTGGCCTGAAAGTAGTTTCCAACTAGCTGATTCTTCTCCAAATTGAAGATCAAGGTATAGCGCGAACCTGGATAATTAACATCCTGAAGTTCCACAAAAACCTTTGTAAAGCCTCTCTCCTCATAAAGCCTTGCCTTCCCGACATGGATCGGACCGGGATTAAAGTAGGCAGCCTCTAGCTCATTATTCGGCATAAGTCTTTTAAATTCAAGACAATAGCCGCCATCTGAGCGCATCCATTTTCCCTTGATTTTTTCAAACGTCGCGGTCAGTTGGACAGGCGCTTGGACAGCAGCCTTACCTTCCGTCTTTGGGTCCCCTTTACCACACCCAGTCAACAGGGCAACCGTACACACGCCGGCCAGGAGGCCGGCACATTTTATCACCTTCATGGGTTAAAGTCCTTTTTTGATCAATTCGGACGGATGGCGTCAACCTTTTGGAGTGCATCCTTCAGGAAACTGGCAAAACCGTCAAGGCCTTCCGTGAACTCCGTTTTCAGGAATGTATCCACGGCCTCCTTGGCCATCCACTCCCCGAAAATCATCTGTCCAAGGCAAAGCGCATTGGCATTGTTGACAGCCCGAGACATCTTGGCAGCAAAGACCGACTCGACCACAGCCGCTGTGACTCCCTTAAAGCGATTCGCGACAATGGCCATGCCCATGCCGGTTCCGCAGAACAGAATGGCCTTCTCCGCCGTGCCTGCTTGGAGGACCTTGCTGGCTGCAACTGCGCCGTCATAATAGGGGACCGTCTGAGTGGCTGTCGTGCCCACATCTGAGACCTCATACCCCTTAGCCTTGAGATGGGCCACAATCGCATCCTTCAAAACAACGGCAAATGGATCAGCCGCTACAACAATCTTCTTCATCTGTTTCTCCTTTTCGTTTTTGGCGATACCCCCAGGTTGCGCCGCAGACACTGCTAGGCCCCCGGCAACCATGCCAGTGGCGATAACAAACTCACGTCGTGTACTCTTCATTGTTTCTCCCTTAACTTACACAGATCCCAGATCCTCGGCAACCGCTTCTTTCAATTTGCCGATCCAACCATCCACCAGTTTCTGCTCACGCGCTTCGACCAGTAGACGGATCTTGGATTCGGTCCCTGAATAACGGACAATCACTCGGCCTCGTCCGGTGAGATCGGCCTCGCAGGCTCGGATGACCTCTGATAAACGTTTCGCCGTCTCGAGGGGCTTTTTCTCTTTGACCTTGAGGCTCACCAGCGTCTGAGGATACTCCTCCATACAGTCCGCAAATTGAGCGAGGCCAACCCCCTCTTCACGCAAAATACGCAACACCTGCAAGGCGCTCAAGATTCCATCGCCCGTGGTCGCATATTCATGAAAAATGAGATGGCCTGACTTTTCACCACCCAAGTTAAAACCGTTCTTACGCATGGCGTCAATCACATAACGATCGCCCACATCTGTCACCTCGACGTGTATCCCATGCTTGCGCATCGCATCGTGGAGCCCCAGATTGCTCATGCTGGTGACCACCAAGGTGTCTTTCGCCAAGAGTCCGCGCTTCTTAAAGGCAATCGCACAGGCTGCAAGAATCCGATCGCCATCAATAATGGCGCCCGTTTCATCCGAAAAGATCACACGGTCCGCATCGCCATCCAGTGCGATGCCGATATCAGCCCCCGACTCTTTGACCATACCAGAGATCACTTCAGGATGCATCGCACCGCACTTCTCATTGATATTGAGTCCATCCGGGGAGACGCCGGTCTTGATCACGGTTGCGCCCAACTCACGAAAGATCCAGGGGGCAAGATTGTAGGCAGCGCCATTGGCACAATCGAGGACAATCTTAGTGCCGCTGAGCTTCATGTTGTTAATCGTATTCTTGGTGAACTCAATATAACGTCCTCGCGCATCATCCAAGCGGTGAGCCTTGCCCAGCTGGTCACTGCGGATGTCCTCCGTACTCAGATCCGTATCCAAAATCAGATGTGTCAGAGCCTCTTCATCCTCATCCGCTAACTTGTAGCCCTTGGGACAGAAGAGCTTAATGCCGTTATCATCATACGGATTGTGGGAGGCTGTCAGCATGATTCCCGCATCAGCTGCCAGCGACTTGGTCAAATGGGCGACCGCAGGAGTCGGGACAGGTCCGACGAGATAGACATCGCAGCCCGCCGAGACCAAACCACTGGTGATCGCCGTCTCCAAAAGATAGCCCGAGAGTCGTGTATCCTTGCCGATCACCACACGGGTACTGTCATTCCCATGCGCCTTGAGTTGCTTTCCCAACGCCTTTCCCAGTTTAAGGGCCAACTCCGCGTTGATAGGATAACGATTCGCTTGTCCACGAATACCATCTGTTCCAAATAATTTCGACATGTTCTAAACTCCCCTACTGAGACTTCTCTGCTAAAGCACCTTGCATCTTATACAACCGTACAGACCCCTTCGCAGTGGGCAGAAGAATCAGGATCTGTTTCATGGTGCCTGCGTATTCGGGTTTGGAGTCCAGCCGAATCGAATAGCGCTTACGTGTGCCATCCGGCTGGACGGCCAGAGGATAAGAGAGGCGCTCCCCTGAAAAAGGAACCACTTGTACAATCACCTTTGAAAGCACGTTCGTTGAGTCAACTCGAAATGCGGCATCGATTTCAAGAACAGGCATCGCAGCCGATTTCCAACAGGTGATGGGGGAGGCGACGATACCGCGGGCTTCTTCGCGATAATCAATCTGAAGCGCATCTTTAATAGGCCAACCTGTATCTTTTGCTGAACCGCGATACGTAAAACCTTTACGGTCGTTTTCGAAACTCCAGGCGGGTGGACGAAGGGGACCATGAAGTGTGTTCGCCGTGCGACGGATCTCACTCACACTGCCGACGATCACATAGGTCTTGAACGTCCAATCCATGTTATGATCCAAAATCACAGTGCCGATGGGCGCAATATAGCCTGTCTGCATATCCTTACAACCGCCCTTACCTTTTTTGGCGTCACCGCCGGCAAACCCGCCCGTGACAGGAATAACCTCCGACTGATAAAGTCCCACCCCTGTCCCCTCTTCATTGACCAACGCGGACCACTGCTCCGTAGCCTCGAAGTAGCTCCACGGCCATCCCTTGCCATCTGCTTTGTCAACGATGTTTGTAGTCGGCGCATCTGTAAAAGGCGAACCCCCTGTGTAGGTCACGAGCTTGTACCAGGGGCCATTCGTATACAGCGCGGGCATCTCCTGATGGCGGCCTGGATACTGGGTCTTGTCCGTACGCTGATTGATGATGCGCGCCTTCATCTCGACTGTGTTCTCGGAGACGAGGGTATAGGTCACCTCAAAGATACAATCCCCTTCAACAGTAATATGAGGCCACTGCATAGGGACACAACGGACACGGATTGTCTTGGCATCTGGTTTCTCAAAAGAGAGTGTTCTGGATTTAATGGCTCCAACGCTTCCCGACTGAATCGGATTCCATCCCAGTTGCGCCCAAGCCTTGTGGGGTTGCTCTCCCTTCGGGCCGATGTAGGGAACAGGACCACTGTAGTAGGACATCTGAATCTGGCGTCCCCAGTCGTGGCTGTTGATCATATTGGTGTTGCCGTTCTTTTTATCCTCCAAGAGGGTCACGGCACCTCCGAGACTCAGATCAACTCCGAGGCGCAACCGACTATTCTCAAGGTAGCGCATCGGGTCTTTGCCAAAATTATAGCGCTCTGCAGGTGCTCCCGCTAAGGCTTCCACTTGGCCTATGCCCAAGAAGAAGACGACAAGAACCCCTATCCCATTCATTTTTTTCATTTGAGCAGTCTCAGCTTGACGAGTTCGTCATCACGGATGACCTCAACATAGAATTCCCCGTTGCGTTCAAAGAGTCCGTGGACTGAGTCCGCACCCTCCTTCGCTGCAACAGAACGCACAATATCAATCATCGGCCGGGTAATCCGGAGTCCGGGGAGGAAGAGTGGGATGCCGGGGGGATAGGGAACGAGGAGTTGACTGCTGATACGCCCTTCTGTATCTTCAAGCTTCATCAGCTCGCCATCACACAGCGCCGCATCGCGTGGCACAATGACATTCTGTCCTTTGACTGCATCCACGACGCTGCTTGCAAAAGCATCCTTCTCTGGACGTCCGAGTGAATCCTTCATCTGATAAAGTGCTCGGTAAAGATACTCAAAATGGTTTTCTACCGTTCCCATAGATACTAAGAAGAGGAGCGTCACGGGCGTTGACTTTTCCCACTGGATCCGCGACTTGCGCAACAACGTCTTAAAGGCGCTGCAGCCTTCTGGCGTCTTAAACGAAATCGTCAACTTTAAAGGGTCATGCATATATCCAGCACGTTCATACTCGTCAGCCTTTTCCTCGCCCACGACCTCTCTCAGTCCGACAAAGCAGTCAGCCTCTGAAAGCCCGCAGCCCTGCGTGACACGCTCTTTAAAGCTCTTAATCCAGCGCAACCGCTCCTCAATCAGGCGCATGCCTTCCAAACGCATTTGTACCCCTGCACAATCGAGCGTCGCCATCATGGGATAGTGGGGCGAGGTGGAGTGCCAATAACGCAGCACTTCATGAAGATCATGGGAGAACTTGGAGTACGAACCATGTCCGTTGATTGCAAAACGGGACCTCAACCATTGCCAATCTGCCGACTCCGTTTCAAAGAGTTGCTTAAACCGGAAGGAGACATGGATCATCGAGGACTGACTAAAGGCAGCCATGGTCTTATGCGTCGAGTGGACAGCAAAGTGCGCGCTGGTTGTTTCATGAATGGCATTGTAGCGCACACGGCGTCCATCCGCTGTCACCCACGTATAATAAGGATGGAAACTCAGATAAGGTGCCCACGCCTCGTCGGCATAGAAGAGCATCCCATTGCGCTCGCAAAGCCGGGCAATCTCCCATACGGGATAGAGAATCCCTTCGTACGTACAGGTCGTCAAGATCACCATACGAGGCTTTTGCTCCTCAGGATAATTAGCAGTAATTGCCTTGGCGAGGTCCGCAATGGAGATCGGTCCCCAGACGCCCAGGCGCGCATTAAATTGGGCAGGCAGATAGACAGGAATCGACCCAGACATCACCACCGCGTGATGAACAGACTTATGGCAATTCCGATCCAGAAGCACATATTCGCCTGGCCGTAAGAGCGTCATCAGCATCGCCTTGTTGGCTGTTGACGAACCATTGGTAATATAACAGCTTTGCGCTGCACCAAAAATTTCTGCAGTTAAGCGTTGAGCATCCGCAAGGGGCGTGTGTGATTCAGGTTTTGAGAGATCTCCAAGGCTATGCACCGAGGAGCTGATATCGCAACGAAAACTCATGCTTCCGAACTCGCAACGGAAGCCTTGCAAAAAGAGAGAGTTGGTGAATGCATGGCCAGAATTATGGCCGGGGGTGTGCCAAGAAGAACCCGCATCATTGATCACGTACTCACGTAGTTGATGCCAGAAGCGAGGCTCCCATAACGACCTGAAGAGATGCAGGATCCGTTGTTCATAGATAGCCATGTGATCAAAGATCCCTGCCGGCTTGAAGGTCCAGCGCTTGGAGGGATGTGTAAACTTGCCGTCCTGACAGGAGATTAAGACAATTTTGGGCTGGACAGGAAAATAGGTGTTGAGCCATTGATGAATAAACATTCCCTCGGCAGAGAGCTGATGGAGAAAGACTCTTTCGCCCGTTTCTGTTTGGAAACAGTCATCCAACAAAAACATGATACAGTTCTTGGCATCATCGTTTAAATGTCCATTGGCACTGTCACCATCTACAAACATGACTTGGGCTAAGGCCTCAGCACTTGTCACAGGGACGATACGCACCAAGGGCCAGTCAATCGGCTCCTCCGAAGGGAAAGTCGCATCGCAGAATGTCCTGAACAGATCTGAAAACTCGTTTGACTTGGCATGGAGAGTCGCTTGATCCTCCAACTTGCTCTGCAGATGAACGATGGTTAATTCATTCATAAATGACCTAAGGGTAGCTACCTTTCATCCTTAAAATTAAATAGTGCGGCTAAAAAGATTTTAAGCATATCAAATGCTTGGGACCTTGTCGTGAAGAAAA
>CAYWNP010000042.1:0-19688 GCA_964459675.1 uncultured Akkermansia sp.
TTGATCGTCGCGACGCGACTGATCGTATCTGCCTGAATCACTGCAGCCGAATAGGAGGCTGCATCTGCCGCATTCTGAAGTTCGATACGCTGGCGCACCATATCCCCGATTGTATAGACACCGCTGCAGAGCAGGAACATGAACATGAAGAGCGCAAGGGTCACAAGAAAAGCAGCGCCGCTCTCCTCTTTTCCGAGGCGGATAAACGTTTTCTTAGCTGCTCTGATGATCAACTTCATATTCTTACAGACTCAGTGGATAAATGGCAGTATTGTAAGGTTTGGGGAGGACGCACATCTCTTTCAACGTAATATAGGGGTAGGGATAGTTCTTCTTCTCCTCCTGTCCAGACCAACCCATTCCTGGACGCACACCAATCGCGCCTGAGCGGATCTGGCCTGCCACGCTTCCAGCATCCTGCTTTGCCAGATAGCTCATCATCTGCCCTGCGACAGGCATGAGCAATGCAAAATCAAATTCAACCACGGCGCGGGTTTGCCAAGGACAACTCTTCAGTGCTCCTGCATACGGCACATCCGTGATTCCCGTCGTAACACGGGTTCTCTTCTTGACCGAACTTGAAAAGGGTATCTTACCCCAGCCCGGAATTTCGGTCACCTCTTGAGCGGATCCATCAGCAGTATCGTCAAAGGCAATCCAAGCACAGACGCGATAAGCCGCATTATGCGCAACAACTTGATCTTTGAACGCCGTTGTGTTCGCGGTCAAGGTCGAGCGGGCCGCGCAATAGGCTGCGTAGTGGACGACTTGTCGAGCCATCCAAATATGTGCAATTTGAAGAACGCCCATGATCATGACAAAAAGCAATGGCATGACGAGAACGAACTCCATCATCACAGAACCATATCGTGTGCATTTTTTCATTTCAGCCATCATTGCGCCAATGTCCAGATGAAGGTCGCCCAGACACCCCCCGCAATAGCGACGCCAAAGGGCACTCGGCAACGTTCATTGTCTCGGTGTGGCAAAGACTCCCTCCCAAGGGTTCGATCATAACGCCAATCAAACAAGCTTCTGGCGTAATGTTTCACCCGACTCATATCCACCCGTCCCGCTAGCCACATCACGAGCGAGAGCAGAAAGCCGGCAATGGACATGAAGAAGAGGAAGTTCATCACCTGCCCCATACTCACCAAGATACCACAAGCAAAGAGCATCTTAACATCCCCTCCCCCTGCCGCCTTCAGCAGAAAGGGCAGAAAGAGAAAAAGTCCACACAAGAAGCCTGCCAGCAACCCACGTCCAGCAAGAGAAACACCCCCGACGCCCAGATAGGCTATCAAGCAAACAGCTGCGCCCCCCAATGTCATCACATTGGGGAGTCGCCGATGCTTGACATCCCAAACACAGAGCGTCAGGAGCCAAGGGGTTGCCAGTAACAACTTAAGTGCGGTTTCGTTCATCAGGTTTCTTCTGTTGAACCAGCAAGCTCACAAGGTTACGACTTGTTAAGGTGTTGCTGTACCCGCAGCGCTGCCAGTATGCAGACTGTCATGGTAATCGCCAGCAGCCTTAGCATCCTTGCCTTGATCGTCACGGACTGCTGTCTGGGTGGTCTTTGCGCCAGCGGAGTCGCCTGTTGCGCCCTTGGCAGCAGTGCTAAACATACCGACGATTGTACGACCAAACATGGCGACAGCTGTCACGCAAGCGGCAGCGATCAGAACGGCTACAATGACGTATTCCATCATCACAGCGCCCTTTTGGTCGCCAGCCAGGCGACACATCATGCGTCCGAGCAAGTGCTTCTTTGCACGTGTAACACTCCAGTTGAGTTTCATTTTTCTCTTCCCTTCATTTACGCAGTGACGGCCCTAGACAGTCAAGCTTTCATCACTCGATGTAAGCCCCTCTAGTTACCTCACTGTTTATTGTTCATCCTTGTGTATCTGTAAAACCTTCTCTCCCTCAGGGGGTCGGTAGCGAGAGCCCTGCCATCACCCGCTGATACATACCTGCCACATCCTTACCCAAGGTGGCGGGGCCGGCTCCTGTCGCTTGATCAACAAAAATCTTATCATTCAGCCACGTATCATTGGTCAGATAGTTATTGCCTGCAAAAAGGGCCAGCGCCAAAAACATGACCAAGATGACGTATTCCATCATCACCGAACCCCTTTCACCGCTCGTATCACGCGTCTTCATGGGGCTCCTTTCGGAACGAGCTGCGAGCGGAGAGGGAGCGGCAGATTCTTCGGCTGAGAGAGTTCCTTACCCTCGGCCATCATCGCTAAGACATTCTTGATCTGCCGCCGTGTCTCAGGGTCAGCTTTCGCCATCTCCTGCTGCATCCTCTTCAGAACGATTTGGTTCGCAGCCAACTGATTCGCAGAAGCTGGGACTTCCTCTTTTTCAGCTGCAGAGAATACGCCCTCCGCTGTCATGGGGCTTAATACAATCATCGGTACCGCACTATTTGAAGAAGCCTGTTTCAAGGCTCGATTGAGCTCGGGAAGTTGCTCATTAAACTCCTGCAACGCCACCTGGACCTTTGCCGTCTCCTCAGGGGATCTCGGATTGTTCTTCCCTGAGGGAACCTGTAATGCCTTCTCCGCCTGCGCTTCAGCACGTCGAAGCTCCAACGCATTCACCGCAGGTGCTTTCACGACGTGCCTATTCTCACGCTGAACACGCTCCATCTGTATCTGGAGCTCCTGCCTTTCCATCTCAGCTTGGGCTTGCAAACGAGCGACATCCTCAACCCTCACGCGCTGTTCAGCAAAGAGCGTCACAGCCGAGCAAAGGCTCAGCATCAGAACAATACTCCACTGTCGCGTCTCAAAAAACATGTGTTACTCCTGTAAAGTCGCCCACATGCGACGTACAATCGGATCCCCGGGAAGACCCTTCGCCATGATTTGCGTCCTCAATTGAATGCCTCGCTCGGGTGTGGCCGCATCATATTCGTTATTGAGAAGGACGAGAGGCAATCTAAACTTTTTGAAATCGTCAGCCACTTTTTCGCAGACATCGCGCGAAAAACGGCCGTCTGGCGCCAGGTGAATGGCCAGCGCACGTCCAATGAGTGAGCGCCTTGAGAGGGGTTCAGCGCCTCCACCTTCAGAGAGGAAGGTGATGATCTTCTCTCGATTGGCCACTTGCTCTTGGCAATAGAGGTGCATCTTCTGAATCTCGCCTCTGAGCAACCACTTGTTCTGGGGAAGGGTCACAAAGTTACTGAAGTCAACGAACTGGCGGAAGAGCGTCCGGATCTGAACACATTCTGGATGGAAGGCCATAGACTCGAGAGCAGAGTCATCGTACTTCTCTGGCAGGGCTCTGAGGAGCTCATAAAAATATTCAATACCCAAGACGCGATCATACGCCCCCTCGGGCTCGGTCCGATTACGTTTAGGGATCTTTCTCTTCAATACATCGCAGTCAAAAACATCGCCCCACATCTCCTCCTCCGAAAATTGCTGTAACAGCCGAGGTGTTTTGAAGATCTCAATATTGCTCTTCTTGAAGACACTCAGCAACAGTTGAATCTGCTGGCTGGCAACCTGGAAGTTTTTATCAATGTTCTCAATATTTTTACGTTGGCTGTTAATGTAAGGATTGATCGCGCATTCATCCACCGTCGGCAACTCTGTTACAGGAACAATCTGCTCAAATTTGAGTGCTGAAAGGGCCGTAGCATTGCGCAACAGCTGATCCTGAAGGGCCTGCATCTTACGGATGGGTATCAAGTAGCGTCCCGCCATCACCTTGACCGTTCCCGTTGACTTCTGTTCGACGTCACTCAGCTCAGCGACAATCAACTTGAAGTTCGGATAGAGCTGCTCTAACTGTGCAAGCGCGCTGTTCATACCATCGAGGTTATCCAAATTACTGCTCAGTGTTGCTAAAACTTTACGACTCGACTCTAACAAGGGTGCGTAAAGCTCGTCTGGGGTGGCCTCCATCTGCTCGATCACCTTAGCCAGTTGCTGTTGCATCTCCCGCAACGTATCCACCCCCTGTTCTACATTTTTCAAGGAAGCTTGAATCTTCAAAAAGGTATCCAGATACTCCTTCACCTTGGTCGCTTGATTCTTGCACTTGATCGCCGTGAGTTCATTCCAATTCCAGTTCTCCATCCGATCATATTGCATGCTTCCCAGCATGCGAACAGCGGCGGCCCACTCCTTCGCTTTGATATTTTTCTTAACACTATTCCAGTCGTTGGCGGTCTTCTCCCATGTATTGAGCTGCTCCATGAGGGCATCACGTTCAAGACGGTACTGCTCAAACTGCCGCGCATTTTGGGCCGACTCCAGAAACGTCCGTGCCTCTGAGAACCGTTCTTGCCCTGCATATCCTTTGGCAAGCTTGATGAGGTCTGGCGCAGAGGAGGTTCCCACCAGATAAGCAAAATAAAAGATGGCCCCTGCCACGAGGGTGGCGCCTACCGAGGCGATCTTGACCCAAAAATAAGAACGTGTGTGCTTGACCGCCTTATCAAGAAACCGGAAATCCATAAAGGCAAAAGAGACCACATCACCATCCTTGAGCATGCGTTTCTTACCGCTCAACGGGATCCGATTAACAAAGGTTCCGTTCGCGCTCTTTAAGTCATTCACCCAACACTCGCCCTTTTCATCGAGTGTCAATTCTGCATGGCGTCGGGAGATCAGACTATCTGAAAGAGGAAGTTCGCTGTCCGGATCTGAACCTACGCGCACGATCGGACGCTCAAGGTCAATGAAATCGCCCTTCATCACCCCTGTCAGACATTCGAGACGATGGCAACCATGGGCGATCGTGCCGACCTGACCTTTTCCTGGCTTTTGTGTGGTGCCAGAAGAGACAACCAGTTCACACTCCCCGATCTTAATACAATCGCCCGGGCAGAGTTTTCGCTCGGTGATTCGCTCGCCTGCAAAGAAGAGTCCATTTCGGCTACCCGCATCGACAATGATAATGTTCCCCATCTTCTTCTTGAGCATGGCATGCTTGGAGCTTGCGGCACGATCCTCTGAGGGAATAACCAGTTTCGCCTCACGACTCCTGCCAATCAGGACCTCCCCGGTGATGTCATCCGAAGAGAGTTCGCCGATCAACTTATGCTGGTGCTCCAGCCGCATGTGTAATTTGGGGGTTGCAAACATAGTTACTTCCATTGATTGTTTCGCAATTCATGACACCGAAGATCATCCTCGTCCGAGAAGACGGTCACGCAATCCTGACGGATAATCGCGGCTTGCTTTCCTTGATCTTTTGACAAGGCGGTTCTATAGCTAATGGTCTGATTGTTGAGCCATTTGGACTGCTTGATTCTCAAGTCACGCAGCATCTCCATCGCCTCAGAATACGTGGCAGTGTCATTCGTTTTCAGCGATGAGGCAAGAACATTTCGAAGCAAATTCAAAATATGTGGCCACATGCGTGGCAAGGGAATCGCGCGATCCAGCAGTTGCTTCGCCTCGTCCAGCATCTCTTGAACAGGCCTCTCCAAGAGAACGTCTCCGATCTCCCAATGATTCATGACATACCGTGGTGAGGCACTCATAAAGGGTGTATCCACTAAGAGAAGCTCACCCCGATAACGTTCAGAAGAGGGAATTTCTCGTTGAAGAATCAGCTCCCAGTCGCGATCCTTGATGTACATCACCACACCAAACCAGGCCTCTTTCTCCACGGAACGGGTATAACGAGCCATCTGATAGGGAAGCCCATGTTCCTTACCCCTAAAATAAACTTGGGGATCGAGATCAAAGTTCCACTGCCCCCCAGCAGCCATCATCTTTTCTTGCCAAGCCGCAAATCCTTTTTTTCGACTCAGCGAGAGGTTATCAACCGATCGATTCATTTGGAAGATCACTCGGCAAGGAACATCATATCGCTTTCCAAGCCGCGTCATAGCCATAATCCGGTTGGGCTCCTTGACAGACTTCGTGCTCTTGTGCTTTGGGAAATAGATGATGAAATCATTGCCCACGCCAATCTCGGGAACGATGACCTGGTCATTAAACTTATCTCCATCCTTAGGCCACGTGATAGGATTCTCAATATTGGTCTGTGAAACAAGATAACTGAGCGCCACAAGCGCAGCTGAAGCCAACATGCCCACCGCCAATAAAATCACCCATTTTTTCATTTTGGGTTTGCGTGTCTTTCGCAAGATCTCCAGTTCGTCCAGACTGGCCACGCGCGTCTGCATCATCATGGTCTCATTATCGCTGCTGAGATCCATCTGGTTGGTCTTTTGCTCCTCCTCCTCTACGGGCGGGGGTGTGGGCGGAGCGACAAAGGGCCGAGGTGCTGGCTGGACCGCGGGGCGTGACTCAGGAATCTCTGTTCGATCATTGTGTGCCTGAGCAAGAGGTTGCACAGAAGGCTCACCCTCGGGGATCTCCGTCTTTGATTCATCATGGCTCTTTGACGGGGAAGACGGTGTGCTGGTGAGTGGGGCTGTCACTCCCGTGGGAGGGGTCACCTGCGGTGCACCAGCAAAATGTGTGGCGCAGGTCGCCTCATTCACCACGCCTGGGCTTTCCAGCGCGCCACCCTCGGAGGAAGCCTCCAAAACAAAACTTGTAGCGTCCCCAAGCAACACACGATCACCCTCGTTTAGAACTGTCGCTTCGCCTTCGGTGAGTGCCTGACCATTGACCTCTGTGCGATGGGTGCTCATATTCTTCAAGGCAACCACGCCTGTCGGCAACAGCGTTAACTCCAGATGCTTACCAGAGATGTCTGGCGACAAAAAGCGGATGGTGGCAGAACGTGAACGTCCCAAAAGAATCGGGTCTTCCTGTGTCAACGCCCGAACCTCTCCTTTGCATTCGCCTGAAATAAAATGAATGTGAAACAGTCCCATATTCGATCCTTATTTCGAGAACATCGCACCCATACCGCTCTCTTGAATCTTCAAGTAAACGGGCACAAAGATAATAATGAAGACCGCTGGCATGATAAAGAGCGCCATCGGCAAGATCATGAGCGAAGGGGCACGTTGGGCCTTCTGCTCTGCGAGGTTGAAACGCGCGCGTCTCATCTCCTCACTCTGAATCACCATGGTGTCCACGATGGAGGCGCCGATCTCCGTTCCATGGGCAACAGCACTTACAAACGTCGTGAACTCTTGGGTGCTCACCCGTTCAGCCATACTGGCGAGCGCCTCAACACGCGTCTTTCCCAGTTCGATCTGTTTCTGCATGATCCCAAACTCCATCGTGAGTGCTCCGGGAATACCCATAGAGACAAAATAACGGATCGATGCATTAAAATCTAAACCCGAGCGCATGGCAGAGCCCACGAGGTCAATCGCAAAGGGTAGACTCTTGACAATCTCTTGTTGTCTGCGGTCCGCCATGCCTGCCACGGTTGTGGCAGGAAAGACCCACCCGAGGAAGAAGGCAACGAAACCGCCGAGCATAATAACCCCAGGCTTCAGCCCCAAAACAGCACACCAGACGAGCGCAAAAATGAGCAAGGCCAAACTATACACGAACTGGGCCGAATAGACCATCTGGGGGGTCAGGGCGAGATTGGCAATCACAATCTTTTTTTCGAGCTCCCGAGTCTTCTTCGCATTCAGTTTTTCAAAAGCGCTCCCAATCCCCGCGGCGCAGAGCGCAGTAATCGGGAGGCGGGCCAACTGGAAGAGTTTCGGGATACGAATTGAATCAAAAGAGACCCCTTTTGGTTCATCTTCCTTCTGTCCCCAGAGCTGCCCTGCGATCACAGGAACGAGCACGGCCATAAAGACAGCCACATAAGCTAGTATGGTTTGCATCTCCATGGATGTTACACCTCAATCGTGACGATCTTGTTAATAATATAAAATCCTATCGTCTCCAACAGGATGACCGCACCGATGCCGCACCAGCCCACCGTCGTTCTCAGCATCGGTGCCATCAATTCGGTATCCGTAATGTAGAGTATGATAAAGGCGACAAGGGGCGAGGCCGAGATGGCAATGGCTTCGAAACGTCCCTGTGCCGTCAACGTGCGGAGTTTGCCCTGAAACTCGGTCCGTCCGCGGATCATCTCGGTCATGCGCCCCAAGACCTCCGCCATACTCCCGCCTGATTGTGTGGTCAACCGAACCGAGGTCACCAGCAGACGCAAATCCTCGCAGGGCATCCGCTGATACATGCGCTCAAGCGAATCGGCAAGCTCTAACCCGAGCCGATACTCACGCAACACCACCATCAACTCCTCTTGAATGGGTCCATCCAAACGCCTCGCAATTGCCTCCAAACCTTGGGGCAAGGCCTGTCCTGAGCGAAGTCCATTGGCTAATCCCATCGTCAGATCCAGAATGCGAGACTCAAACTTGTCGCGCCGTTCTTTCAACTTCCACTGGTAATACCAGAGCGGGGCCATCCAGCCCACAATTCCCAATCCCACGGCCAGGGGGATCCAGATGAGGGGATTCGTGATGGAAGCAAAGAGAAGAATACCCGCGAAAAGTCCCCCGAGCAGAACAGCACTGGAGACGCGCAAATGGGCCAAGCGTTGATCCGAGATGTAGCGATTGATCGGCTTCGCCAAACTCACCAGATCCTTCACTTTGCGATCCAACTCGGCTCTTTCCATGCTAATACTGTTCGCGAGGCCCGCAAAGGACCAGACGACTAATGCGACAGCGCTAAAAATCAGTATGTAGACGAGATAAATCATACCGTCGCTCCTTAGTTTCGCGGAACAAACACGCCCATATCCAGCTGCAAATCTCCTGAAGAGCGTAACTCTTCAACAAAGTGAGGAATGTTTCCGGTCGGCACATGGGCCCCGCGAACCTTGCCATCCGCATCAAAACCCTCTTGCTCGTATGAGAAGATATCTTGAAGCAGAATTGTGCTCCCTTCTCGTCCAGCAACCTCGGTGATCTTGATGACTTTTCGAGAACCATCCGGCATACGCGTCTGCTGAACAATCAAATTCACAGCCGAGGAGATCTGTTCACGAATCGCGGTGGAGGGCAGTTCAAAGCCGGCCATCATCACCATGTTTTCCAGCCGCGCCAACGCATCGCGAGGGTTGTTCGCATGGCAGGTCGTCATGGAACCATCATGTCCTGTGTTCATCGCCTGCAACATGTCGAGGGCCTCAGCGCCGCGACACTCACCCACGATGATACGATCGGGACGCATGCGCAAGGTGTTCACCACCAAGTCACGAATCGCCACCCGGCCCTGCCCTTCGATGTTGGCGGGGCGCGCCTCAAGGCGGACGATATTACGATGCGACAACTTTAATTCCGCTGAATCTTCCACAGTCACAATACGCTCGCCGGGCGGGATAAACTGAGAGAGAATGTTCAAGAGCGTCGTCTTGCCTGAACCTGTGCCACCCGAGACGAGAATATTCTGACGTGACCGGACCGCCTCCTCTAAAAAGAGCGCCATCTCCTGTGTCATGCTCCCATACGCGACTAAGTCGTCGGTTGTCAGTTTTTTATCTGCAAATTTACGAATGGTCACCGAGGCGCCATCTAACGCCAACGGAGGGATAATCGCATTCACACGGGAACCATCTGGCAGTCGCGCATCCACCATCGGTGAGGCGGCATCCACATGGCGTCCCAAGGGCTCAACAATTCGTTGAATAATGGCGATCAAGTGCTGCGCATTGAAAAAGCGAACACCCGTCTCATAAAGACGTCCCTTACTCTCAATAAAGACACGACTCGGTCCATTCACCATCACTTCCGAGATCAACTTCGAGCGCAAGAGAGGCGAAATAGGGCCAAAACCAACCAATTCATCCAGCATCGCCTGACGTAACATCTCCTGAGGAATATCAGAGGGAAGCTCATGCCAGAGATCGCGCATGGTCTGGTCCAAGGAGGTCTCTAACTTGGCTTGCAACTCCTCGGCCGCCATCTCCTTCATCGCTGTCTCGGGCAGATTTAATTTCTCAAGAACATAGGTGTGGATCCTGTTCTTGATCGACATAACCTCATCCGTGTAGAGGATCTCAAGCTCTTGAAACTCCTTAATAAAATCAGGGATCGCCGTCTTCGGAAGAGCGCCCTTCGCGGAGAGCTTCTGAGCGCTGACCGGTTTGGGTGTTTCCAAGGGCTTCGCAGGCGCATTCTCATCCAGAAAGGACAAGGTAAAGTCGCCGATCACCGCGACGTCACCCGGGGAGATTAAGAGCCGTTCCTTGATCACCGTTCCATTGACCTTCGTTCCAGCGCTGCTACCCGCATCCTCAAGAAATACTAAACCACCCGCACACTGAAGTCGCGCATGCAACCGGGAGACGGTCTTGGCCTGCAACACCATGTCACAGGTGTCGTTCCGTCCGAGCTGTATGACTCTGTCTGCCTGCAGAGATTCCTCCAACAGGACAGACTTATCAAGGCGGGTGATTTTAAGTATCATAAAAACCTCAGCTTACCACGCGAACCAGTTCAGCCACGTCCAGAAACCATGGAAGCGCTTCTCCTCACGGAGGGTCTGCTTATTGGTCTTCTCGGCCTTATCCAAAGTATTCGCCGTCTCGGCAGAGGGAGGAAGCTTGATCTGCACATCATTTGTCTGAACACGCGGACTCACCAGAATCAACAACTGCATATCGCTCTTGGAGGTCGCATCTTCAGCAACAAACCAGGATAAAACCGGTGTATTGCGAAGGATAGGAAGCCCCTCTTTTGAGGTCCCCTCGGTCAGATCCTTCAAGCCACCCAAGACAACCGTCTTGTTCATGTCGCACACCACCGAGGTTGAAATCTTGCTCTTGCGTTGACCATAGTCACCTGCGGTATTCAGCTGAGGCGGATCGCTCCGTTCAATCGTGATATCGAGCTTCACCTTATTACCACCAACCAGGCCACCACTGACGGTCATCTGCAGACCGTATTGCACCTCTTTCAGGTCGCCCGTATTCTGTCCGCTCACGCGAATATACATGGTGCCACCATTGTGGAAGGTCGCCTCTTTCTTGCCTTCGTTGTTGCTGATGAAGGTCAGATGGCCGGCGGTCTTGAAACGGGTGATGCCACTCTCCGCCATGAATTGAATCATGGAGTTCAGGCCGATGCTCATCACCGCGCTGCCGCTGCCGCTGCCGCTGACGATGTTATAGAGCGCTGAAGGATCAAAGCCGAAGAAGGAGTTATTCTTCGAGCCGAGCTTCTGTCCTTCTGAACGGGTGACACCCACATAAACCGTCCCCACATCAATCATCGTGGGATCAACCTTCAAGTTTAAAATCAGACGGACCTTGCCATTGCCTGCTATGCCATCTGTCGCAATCCAGTTCTGCGTCGAGAAGAGGGTTTTGATCGTGGCAATATCTGCTGGATGATAAACGGTTCCCGTGACGGTAATCACATTCTGAGCAAACTGAAAGCCTACCTGTCCAGGCTCTGTTGGAATTGGCAAGTCAGAGACCACGTAGCCTGATTGCTCCAAGAGCTTTTTCATGTTGATGATCATCTCAGGGGCCGGACGGAAGGTCGCATAGTTCTTGCACGATCCCTCGTACATGGGTAACACCTTCTGCAGAAGCTCCCAATTCTTGATACTGCTCACCTCGCCCTTGATCGCGATGTAATCCTGATTGATGGAGATGTCCAGCTCGGGAAGGGTATCCAGATCGGTTCTCAGCTTTTCATAGAGCTGACGGATGTTGTCAACCACCGTAACAGAAAACCGCTTGGTCATGCCCGCACCCGTGACCTCCAGTTCACACGTTCCCTGCTTCAGCCCAACAACGCGTAACTGTTTCTCGGAAAAAGTCTCCAGCTTGACGATATCCGGTGAGGAGAGCCGATAATTCTGCATGACAAAGGGAAGGTCAACAACCTTCAACGCCCCAATCCCTAAGGAGACACGTTCAACCTCTTGAGCGAAGCCTAGGCAAGCAACCAACACTAAACTTAGAAACAGTAGACTTTTTTTCATAATTTTCTTCCTTCTTACTTTACAGACTTTCCGACAATTTCTGGCACCTTCACAGGCGTCAACCCCTTGCGAAGATCCAAGAAGGTGGTGTCATCTACAACGCCACCATCTAGACGGTTCAACGACGAGGTGTCATCCAGCTTACGCAAGGCAGGATAGAGCTCTGCAACACGCTGGGCAGCAATAAGTGTAGCAGCCTGCTGCGGAGGCAACGCGACGATCACCGCTCGTACGTTGACCCCCTCTTCGCGACTGATGCCATCTCCCGATCCGATATCCAAAACCCGCACGCTGGGGAAAATCACCGAGGTCGCACGCTCCTCCACAATTGTAGGTTCTGCCGACAAATCCTTTGAGGGAATCGTCTTTTTTACCGAAAAAGTTCCTAAGATCGCAATTTCATCCCCGGGTTGCAGAAACTGCGTGATGCCATTGTCCGAGAAGCTCACAGGCACTGCCCACTCACCCGCTCCGAGGAGAAGACTCATGCTCTTGCTCATACCCACGTCATTCAGCAAAATCACGTCATTCTTAGCCACTTTACGGAGCATGGTCTGCCCCAAGATGATATTCGCGTTGCTCAAGAGAATATGACGAGGCGAGAGGGCGCTCAGGGGAATTGCTTTTCCACAAATATAGCTATCTTGGATCTCCTCCTTCATGGCTAAATCCCGTGTCGCAGCGACAACCTCGACCATATCTTGTTTCAGTTCGCTCTTGCTCTTCATCATCTGGCTTACGACAAAGACCGCCGCCAAACCTAACAGCACCGCAATAATCAACGGTATCGAATTTTTCATACCTCACCCTCTCTTTTTTGGCGCACGGAACAACCACTGCCCCTGCACACGAATTACTCTTAATTACAAGTAAAAATAATACTCTTGTTGTTGTTGCTTTGTCAACTGACGTTTACAGCTAAAACTGCTACCGCCTACGTTCCGAAGTCCCTCCACTATCCCAAGTCTGGGGCACATTCACCCGATTATTCTTTCCGGGAAGAATATCAACCTCCTGGGTTATGGATTTAAATCCTGGCTTGTTAAAGCGGAAGAGCACTTTCCCGGGCGAGACACGCGAATTTCGTGAGATCGGCTGCCACTGCTTCGCCTCATCCTGATACTCAACCGTCACCCGACGGTCACGCGACTCGGCCGTGACGCGAACAGGGGAGGCCAGCACCACTCGGTACATGTTGAGCCTTTGCAAAACCTGCGTCGCCTCAATGACCGGCAAGCCCGCAGCCTTTGCCTTGGCAATCGCCTCTGCCAGCTTCGTGACGCGGGAGTTTACAACATCCAAATCCTGGGATGTCAAGGCGGCCAGAGCCTCCCCTTGGGCGCCTTTCATGACCGACCCCCAGTCAGCCGTCGTTTTTAGACGATCTTCGGACGCCGCGCGCGCTGCCGCCAACTGGCTGCGTTCCGCATCTGTTCCAATACCCATCTTCTGCCAGTCATTTGCGAGTGCCTCCGCTTGGCTCACGTCTCCCGCCTTATAACTGGCAAGTGCCTTCTTCAGCAATCCTGCAGCAACCTTGCCCTTGCAGACGAGCAACGCTTGTTCGATCCGTTTCTCTCCAGCCGCAACAACCGTGTCACCTAGTTTTTTCTCTTTTGCAAAATCTTGCCACCGCTTATGTTCAGCAGCACCTGAAGCCAGCGATTCCGGGGATCCTTGTCCATAGATCGTCTCGATCTTCGCTAAAAGCTGGCTCGACTCATTCAAAAGTGTAGACTGCTTTGCCTGCTGGTCTTTTTGGGCCTTGCTCGTGATCTCCTCGCGCGCCTTAACCATCTCATCCGCCTGATTTTGGCGCAGCTGCTCACTAATCAAATCCTTCACATTCTTGATGGTTTTTGTCCAATCCTCTCGATAGGTATCCCCTTTGGCGAGGTCGCCCTGCATATAGGCGTTCAGCGCCTCATTTCTGAGTTCATCACACTTGGCAAGGTCGGCACGCTGGCGAGCAGAGATTGTTGCTTGCGCTTCTCGCTGAGCCCTCAGTCGCTCCGCCTCTTCCTTCCTCAAGGCATTCAACTTGGCGATCTCAATGGCACGCAAACGATCCTCCTCGGACTTCTTCTCGTCCTCTGCCCGCTTCTTCGCTTGACTATCTGCCTCTTGGGCAAGTCGCTGTTCCAAACGCCCCTTGGCATTTTTGATACGCACGGACTGAAGTGCTGCAACGGTTTGCGGCAAGGAGTCCTTCCATTCGCTCCGAAGCGCTTCCAGCCTTTCAGCCTCCTTCACATCGCCCCGCGTATAGGCAGACTCCACCAGCTCGCACAGTTCCTGAGCCTTTCCCTCGATCTGGGCTTGGGCCAAGCCAGACAACTCCGAAACTTGGTTCGTCTTCTCTGCATAAGCAAAGTATTGAACCATCAGTTCGGGAGAGGCCTCTAACTCGCTCACTTTCATGTAGGGTGCGGCACCTTTGGTCAATTGCGTAAGCAGGTCCGCTACCTTGTCCGTATATGCCTTGTAGGCTGCTGGGGTCTGGATAGCATCGGCCTCTTTCTTGATCTGAAGACGCTGCTTATCGACAGTTGCCAGAAGCTGACTCAGGGCGCTTGCGTCTTGCTTCATCTGGACACCGATCAGGGGTTTGTCAAAGAGGCGGGAAATCGGCTTCTGAAAAAGGAAGATGCTTCCACTCAGGAAGAAAAGGACGGCAGCAGCAATCCCAAGCTTTTTGCCATGCTGGGACAGAAGGCTGCGCTTCGAAGGACCGACGGGTTTTGCGGGTGACTCTGGCTTCTTGGGTTCAAGAGAGGGTTGCTGAACCTGCACATCGGCACGAACATCGGCTTTCAGCTTTTCAAGTTCCCCAGCATTCGCGGCCATGGTTGCGAGAGTCTTCTCGTCTGCGGCCAGGGTCCGCTCGGTCTCCCCCTCTTCGCCCTCATGATCCTCGGGGAGCGGGATGACTGTCGTCTTGGCACTCTTGGGCTTAAGTCCCCTGACAGGCTTGGAGGGCGGAAAGGCCGAACCCTTGCCAGGCGTTGCATTCAGGAGACTCTTCAAGACCTCCACAATCTCCTCCATGTTGGAGAGACGCTTGCTGATGTCTGGATCAATCATGCGTTCCAAAAGCGACTTCAGCGCGGGATTCGAGAGCACCATCTCGTCCTTGAACTCTGCGCGGGGCGGATTGGAGACAGAACGTGAAAGATACGTGAGCCAAGCTTGGCTTCCTGCCGGCAATCTCGGCAAGGGGAAACGGCCCGTCAAAGCCTCGTAAAGACAGAGTCCAAACGCATAAACATCCGAAGCCGCGCTTCCACGTCCCCCCTCTGCCCGCCCAAATTCAGGTGGCATGTAGTCGAGGGTGCCAGGGACATGCCCCATGTGCGTCAAGGTAGCCTCTTCATTACGCGCCACACCCAGATCCATGATACAGGCCAGATGAGGCTTGCCCTCTGGAAAATAGAGATTGGAGGGTTTTAAATCGCGATGATAGACCGTGGCCTGATGCATGAGGGCCAGGCCTTCGGCAAAGCGAACAAAGGCGGCAAGAGCCTCTTCATAAGGAACCCCTGCGCGGGCACCTGTTTCGGCTCTGATCTTTTTGAGACGATCCCGCAGGGAGTTCCCGGGCATGCCGTCCAAAAAGTTCATGACCAGAAATCCATGGCCCCCGAGCATCTTGGCCTCTGTAAAGTAATCAATGAACTGGACAATCCGATCATCGTCAAACCGTTTCAGGACCTCGGCCTCTCGCTCAAAACGATCCGTGAAACGGATGTCTAAGAGATACTTGATCGCCACCAGTTGCTTCGCGGGCAGCATGTTTGCCTTGTAGACCCAGCCAAACCCTCCAGCGCCCACAAACTTGAGGGCCTGGTAGCGACGTCCCTCGGTTCCTTCCCACGTGGTCAGCTTTAAGGGTTTAAAGGCCTCCGAAAGATCGTTAAAGGAGGGATAACGGTCCGTTGGATTAACAGCAAGTCCCTTGGCCAAAACCTCATCTAATCCACCGACGAGCGACCGGAGCTTTTCATCAATCTTAATATCGCCCTTTGCCTGGGCCACACTTCCACGTTCATACGGCAAATTACCTGTAAAAGCCTCATGGATGCAAAGACAAAAGCTAAAGATGTCGGACTGTACCGGCGTCTCTTTGGAGCCTAAAAAAAGTTCAGGCGCCATGTAGTCGAGTTTACCAAAGACACCCGTGCTATTAGTCTGTTCCGTCGGACGCGTGGTTTTGGCCACCTCAAAGTCAATCAACTTGACATCCCCATTGTCGCAGACAAAGATGTTGGAAGGGGTCAAATCGCGGTGAATAATATTTTTAGATTCTGCAAAGGCAAGCGCATCCAGACAACATTGGAGGATCCGCTTCGCCTCGTCACCATCCACCCCGCCATGATTAGCTACAATCTTCTGCTTCAGCGTCTGACCATGCAGATACTCCATGATCACAAAATGATAATAGTTGAAGACCTCTTTTTTGGAAAGGCAGCCATGATATTTGAGGATGCCTGGATGATGCAAGGCCGTCAGCGCCGCCGTGCGGGTGTTTAACTTTTGAAATTGTTTGCCATCACTATCCTGGACCGTCATCACCTTGATGGCGACCTGATCACCAACCTCCACGCCGTCATATTGCTTCTCAACACACTTGGCAATATAAATCACACCTTGGCCACCCTCACCTCCAGGGAGCTCGCCGATGACTTGAAAACCACCAATATGTATTTTTGCAGCCTCTGACATGATTCGTACCTTTTATTTCGCCTCGGCAGAGACCTCCTCGACGAGCCTGACCAGTCGCAGGCGATTAGCGTCGCTATCCATGGACAAGGACTTCAATTCTCCAGCCTCCTTGACAAGGCGCTCCCAGATCTTTTTCGCGGGCTCTTTCATCCGCGTCCGCTTGGCATAGAGTTCAACCGCATTGGTGCTCAAAAAGACGGAAAGGGCTCTCGCATAATTGTGAATCGGGGCCAACTGCTCCTCGCTGAGTTGCTTGAGCTTGAGGGCTGTCAAGACATGACTGTCCGACCACTGAAGAAGCGCCTGCCTCGCCTGGTCATAGTTTGACACCAAGGGAGTCGTCTCCATACTCTTCGTGGCGTGGAGAACCATGAAGGTGCAGTAGGCTTTGGCCCGTGCTTCATGTTTGGCTAAACTGACCAAACAGAGTACCGATTTCTCACGATCCGTGAATGCCGCCACTGCATTTCCAGCTGTCACCGCTGCCGCCAGCCGAGTAGCCTCCTCTTCAGCCTTCTGCTTCTCTGCGACCAGTCGCTGACGTTCCGCTTCGATTCTCTGGCGCTCGTGCGCAAGCTTTTGTTCTGCCTCTGCCCTCTGACGAGCTGCGAGGGCCTTCTTTTCAGCAGCAGCCTTCTGCGCAGCCTCATCAGCCTTGCGCTGCTCTTCTTGTGCGCGTTTCCGAAGTTCTTCCGCCTTTTGAGCCTCCAGTTTTGCCCGTTCCTCTTCGGCCTTTCGTTCAGCCTCAACCTTTCGGGTTTCCTCTTCAGCTTTCAGACGTTGAGCCTCCTGTTGACGCGCCTCCTCCAGCAGGCGCTGAGCTTCTGCCTCTGCCCGCTTCTTAGCCTCTGTCTCCTCTGCCAGACGGATCTGCTGTAACGCCGATTGCCGGGCCTCTTCGTGAACTTTCTCCATCGCTTCAGCCGCATTTTTCTCGCGTATCTTAAAGAAGAGCCCAAGCCCGGCTCCGCAGATCGCCGCAACGGCAAGCGCAAGGATAACGATCAGAAGCACCGGCATTCGTTTCCGGTTCGGCGGAGGAAGTGGCTTAACAACCGAGATCGGGGCCAATGGTGTCTTATAATCTGTCACGCGGGTGACAGCGTTTACGTTCAAATCAATGGGTGTCTGTGGCGTGGGATTGGAATCTGTCTTCGCCTGACCAAAGTCTGAGGGGAAGGCAACCTTCAAGGCCGTCACGGGAAGAGGCTCAGGCAAAGAACCAACCTTGACCGCGACAACGGTCACATTGTCCTTGCCCCCGTGTTTCAGTGCAGCGGCAATGAGCTGGCGAACAGCCTCTTCCGTATGGGGCTCCTCTTGGATAATCTTTGCAATGGCAGCATCCTCGATCATCTTCGAAAGGCCATCGCTACAGACAATGACCGTATCGCCTTCCGCCACGTCAAAGGGCGAGGCCTCTACCTCGGTGGTCACAGCCAACCCGACCGCCCGTAAAATCACGCCACGAAACTTCGGATTTAAATCCCGCTCATCCGTAATGCCAGCTGCGTTGGCGAGCGAGTGGTCGCGGGTCACCTGCTGGATATCTCCGCCTCGAATGCGATAGACTCGGCTATCACCCGCATGCAACGCCACCGCGCGATCCGGATGCTCTGGATCAAAACAAACCCCGACAAAGGTAGACCCTGTACCTGCTTTATTGCGATCATTCGATCGTTTGAGAATCCAGGCTGAAGCTTCGTTGACCGAATGGCAGATCCAGGCTTGCATCGCCTGACACGTGAGAGGTTGTTCTGGATCAAAGGTCTTGAGTGTCTTGGATAATTCATCCACAATCGCCTGCGAAGCGACCTCGCCATCCTCGGCGCCCCCCATACCATCAGCAACAATAAAGACGCCATGTTCAGGAAACATCTGATGGGCGTCTTCATTGTTCTTGCGCTTACACCCGACATCCGTCAGTGCAAAGCTTGAAAGGTGCGAATAACATGTCGCCATAAAGCCTCCATACTCCACTAATTAAACACAACACTAGTGGATGAAAAATACTTTTTATAAATTACCATTCTTCAACGCAGACTGTCAACCAAGCTTTTGCGCGTAATGCTCCAAAAAAGGACCGAAAAAATATCATCAATTTTGATTGTCTTTTCCGACGGAATTCGGTAATATTAACACTTTCAGAAATTTAAAAAGGAGTACAGTATGCCTGATTATGACACATTGAAGGTTGCTATGAAGAGTGGGAAGGTCGCTGAAGTCAAACGTCTGGTTGACGTGTTGCTCGCCGAAGGCGCACCTGCGAAAGACATCTTGAACCAGGGACTTCTGGACGCCATGAACGAGGTCGGCCAGCGTTTTAAAAAGAACGAAGTCTTTGTCCCTGAAGTCCTCGTGGCAGCACGCGCCATGAAGGCTGGCACAGAACTGCTGAAGCCCCATCTCATCAAGGCTGGCGTCCAGGCTGTCGCAACGGCCATCATGGGCACGGTCAAGGGCGACCTGCATGATATCGGCAAAAATCTCGTCATTATGATGCTCGAAGGCGCCGGCTTCCAAGTTATTGACGCAGGCGTGGATGTCACCCCTGAAAAGTTTGTCGATTTGGCCAAGCAGCACAACGCCAAGGTCATCGGCCTCTCGGCTCTGCTGACCACCACCATGCCCAGCATGAAGGCAGCGGTCGAGGCGATCCGCTCCTCTGGTATCCCTGCCAAGGTCATCATCGGCGGCGCTCCCGTGACACAGGCATACTGCGACTCCATCGGCGCTGACGGGTATTCCCCTGATGCAGCCTCCGCCGCAGACCTGGCCAAGTCAATGGTCGCGTGATATTGCACCAAGACTAGCCTAAACAGAAACCGCACCCCTCCCGGGTGCGGTTTTTTTATTTTTTTAACCACAGAGAGCACTGAGGCACTGAGAAGAATGAGAAATGGAATGCCGGCTGTAAAGCTAGATTATCAATTAATTTTAACAAGCCAACAGTACTGTCCCAAAGATTTCACCATAATTCCCCTTGTAAATAAGGGGGTTCATTGATTTCAGCCTTTTCCGATTTGGAAAGTGCCTCAATAATAGAGCATTTTTCGGCATTTCGTTAGAATCTGTGGGTAAAAACTTTTAAAAAAGTGCGCA
>CAYWNP010000043.1:0-3273 GCA_964459675.1 uncultured Akkermansia sp.
AAGTTCTAAAGTGCTAAAGCTGGGGACTTGTGACGTGAGGTATAGCGAGTGGCAGGTATAGCGGATGGCATGTATAGCGAGTAGCATGTATAGCGGATGGCAAGGATGACGGATGGGCAGCTTACTACTCCTTACGCTTGAAACGCAGGGCGCGTTCAAAGTCGGTCTTGGCCCATTTTTTAACCACAACGGTCTTGGGGTTGTCTTTGAACCATTGGGTGACCCAACTGGGAAACTCACGCAGTGCTCCGGGGTTTTCGAAGCTGAAGGTGGTTGGACCAACGGCGCCAACACCGTAGTGTGCCTCTTGAAAGAAGAATTTGACCTTTGGATCCGGCGTGGGCGTCCAGAGGTAGCCGTTGGAAAACTCGGCAACAGTAAAGGACTCTTGCGCGACGACTGTGTTGGAGTAATCACGTGCTTCGAGCGTATGCTTGCCGACCTTTAACACCGCCATGACTGCACGTGTAGGATCTTCCTGGAGCATGCGTGATGCTAACCCGATCTTCTTCCCGTCCAGACGGATCTCCCATGCCGTGTCCGAGGAGGTGTTGACCACACAGAGCGGAATGTCGGGGACGCCCAGACGCTGATATCCGTACCAGAGGCCGACAACAATTGCGAGTATGACGACGCCGGGTATCCACCCAGGAATACGGAGTGGCGGGTTCGCTTCCTCCTGCTGGCGCCGTGCGCGTATCCGTGCGAGAATTTCCTCATCGGTTTGAGGTCTGGGTTGATTCGGCAGTTGTGTATTTGTTTCCATAGACTTTACTCCTTAGATTATGTTAATTAAATGTGTAATCCCTCACAGAGGCACAGAGGGCACAGAGAAATATGTATTTCGAATGAATGATAAAGGCCTTTTATGTTGCCTTGTTCCATAGATGATTGAACCTTCAATTAGATTCCTCTGTGAGCTCTGTGGGCTCTGTGAGAAAAAACGTCTGCACATTTTAAGCAAATGCTCTAGCTACGAACACTCCAAAAACCAGCGAAGACGAGTCCGATTCCAGCGATATTACTGACAAGGATATGGATGGCTGCCGTAGCAAAGGAAGCGGAGCGTAGCGCTTGGACACTTTCCCATGCATAGGTGGAGAAGGTGGTAAAGCCTCCGAGAAAACCTGTTACAAAAAAGAGACGTAGGGCAGGGGTGAGAACGGTGCCACGCTCGGCGAGCGCCATGGCGACTCCGATCAAGAAGCAGCCAACGATATTCACCAAGATGGTTCCGAATGGAAACCCAGCGCCAAAGAATCGAGCGCAGAGCAGGGTTGTCACATACCGTAGAAGCGCGCCTAGCCCGCCACCAATAATAACAAAGAGTGCATTCATTGTATTTTTAGAAAACGATTGGAGAGTTTATTGACTAAAGATTGTTTTATGTTACCATATCCTTTTTGGATAAATCGAGCACATTTGATCTTTTTGACGGGCATGAAGCAAGCAGAATACGAACAGAGAACGGAATAATAGAATGATGGATGGATTGCCAAACTTGTTTGAAAATAACCGGAAATGGGCCTCTGACATGCGAGCGGTTGATCCGGCGTTCTTCTCGCGGCTTGCCCAGCAACAGTCGCCTGAGCTCCTCTGGATTGGCTGTTCAGATAGCCGCGTCCCTGCAAATGAGATCGTTGGTTTGCTTCCCGGAGAGTTGTTTGTCCATCGCAATGTGGCGAATCTGGTTATTCATACGGACATGAATTGCCTCTCGGTTCTCCAGTATGCGGTGGATATCCTCAAAATCAAGCATGTGATTGTTTGCGGACACTATGGTTGCGGAGGTATTAAGGCTGCGATGGAGGAACAGCCCCATGGGCTCGTTGATAACTGGCTCCGCCATGTTCGTGATATTCAACAACGCTATCAACCCTTGCTGGCATCCCTGTCGAGCGATGCTGAACGCATGGGACGGCTCTGCGAACTGAACACCGTTGAACAGGTTATCAATGTGGGCAGTACCACAATTATCCATGATGCGTGGAATCGGGGTCAATCCGTCACGGTTCACGGTTGGATTTATGATGTGGCGGATGGCGTTCTCAAAGACTTGGACGTTTGTATTGCGTCGCCCAAGGATCTGAAAACGTTATTGAACAAGGCTCTTTAGTTTCGCGGCATCCCAACGTCCCTTGTGGACATAGATGCGATATTTGAGTGAGAAGCTTTCGCCGGCCTTTAAGGTCTTCGGGTTCTTATAGAGCACGGCGTCATTGAAGTAGAAGAAGTTATCCTTGCCTGGTTTACAAATCTGATACCAAGTACCCTCTGCGGCCATGGCGACACCATATGCCGCTCCCGCAATGGTTCCATTCATCTCGGCGATCTTTGAATCCACATGCGACTTACCGTCTTTGAATGCGGTGGGTCCCTCAGCGGTCAGCGCCTGCATGTTAGTGAATGCTTGGCTCAAGCGCGCCGACATGCCTGCGTAACCACCCCAGGGCAGATAGCGGTCGAGCGTGACATCCGTGACGGCCGTGAAGGTCGCGGACCAGTCAAGCGTGTACCCGCCTTCGGCATCCGGCTTGGAGATGACCAGCGTTCGTGCTTCGTTGAGCAATTTGCTATACGCGATCGCGAAAGTAACCGTTGCGGCGCCGTCGTCATTTGTTTGGAGAGTAGGCTTATCCCAAGCTGTCTTTCCCTCTGCTTTCCCATTCTTCTCTTCCCAGTAATTTTTGCCATTGATGTACTTCCAGGAGAACCAGAGGCCATAATGCCAGGCATGGTCTTTCGGCTTTGCGCAGACGAGGTTGGGTCCTCCGACCGGACCGAGCATAGAGAAGTGGGGCTTGGTGTCTTGGGTCTGCGAGTAGTTCAGGCGCCAGACATCCTTGCCGTCAACTTGGTAGGCGAGTGAGTCTGCATTCGTGTCCCAGCCTGCGTGGCAAAAAGTGGCTGTTAGAGATAGAAGGGAGAGAATAAGGCTACGTGTGCGCATGGTTTGATCCTTTTGATGTCGACAGTTCTTAATAATGTCCAAATGTATGTGATGCAAGCACCTTAATAGCGCTCTTCGCGTAAAGCATTCTTTTTACTTTATCGTTTTCGATGGCTAGTTGCAAGTTCACATTATTAGGATTGCAAAAGAGGCACCTTTGTGCTAGTTTTCTACCCATTGTTTAACTGTACTGATTTTGCGTTCGCACGGTTAGCAGAGGCTGGCTAAAAAGAGTTAAAAATGATAGGGAGTAAACGTATGTCCAGGGGAACACTATTTTTGAGTGGATTAATCATCTGCGGCCTGGGAATCTTCTCAAACGT
>CAYWNP010000043.1:3373-7389 GCA_964459675.1 uncultured Akkermansia sp.
TCCTGCGCTGGCGCGAGGGGAAGAGTGAGGCCGTGGAGCTCAAGCTGCAGGTCATGGGAGCCTACAGTGACACGGCCCCCTATAACTGTCCCAAATCAAAGAAGATTTTTGAACAGGGCTGCCAGATTATTGCTAAGAAAGGTCTGAATGGGGTATCCATCCCGAACAATCTTAACGCACTTGCGCTGCTGGCCTCCGGTAAGAAAGAGTACTTGCCCATGCTTGCCGAGTATGCGAAGAAGGCTTCTGTCTACGAGACCGAATCGATGGCGACATGGTTCTACGGCTATGCCAACATGTTCCTTGCGGAATATGTCATGGCGACCGGTGATACGTCTTTGCTGGAAGGTGTGAGGCGGATGGCGCTCACGCCCGCGAACGGCCAGAGCGTGATGGGGCTTTGGGGACATAAGTTTGCCCGTCCCGATGGTAACCTCCATGGCTACGGTGCGATGAACCAGCCCGGGATCAGCCTCTCTGTCTCCATGGCGCTTGCTCGTCAGGCAGGGGTCAAGGATCCGGAAGTGACCCGCGCACTGGATAAGTCTGCAAACTTTCTGAAGTGGTTCGTCAATAAGGGCGCGATCCCCTACGGCGATCATCAGCCATGGCCCGGCCATGAAGACAACGGCAAATGTTCCAGCGCGGCCGTCTTCTTTGATTTGATGGGAGATGCTGATGCAACAGCCTTCTATGCGAAGATGTCTACGGCTGCTTACGCCGAACGCGAGCGCGGACACACTGGAAATTTCTTTAACCTGACCTGGGCTATGCTGGGTGTCTCCCGTGGCGGACCGCTGGCCACAGGAGCCTACATGAAAGAGCAAGGGTGGTTCTATGACCTCGCTCGTGGCTGGGATGGCAGCTTTGATTATCAGGGATCCCCGGTCGGCGAGGAAGAGCACGGTAAGTATAAGAGCTGGGATTCAACAGGCGCCTATATTTTAGCGTATGCGCTCCCCCTGAAGAGCCTCTACATCACTGGCAAACGTCCTTGTGTGGCTCCTGCCTTTAACGCAAAAGAGACAGCAGAGGTGATCGCCGCTGGACGCGACTACAACCATGCAGTGAGTAGAGACGGCTACAGCGGTCGCACCACGGATCAACTGCTGGCAGGGCTCTCAAGCTGGTCGCCTGCGGTTCGCAAGCGTTCAGCTCAGGGACTCAGCCGTGCCGAGGGCGATGTGCTTCCCAGCCTGTTGAAGCTGTTGGCGGGTTCCAACCTTGAGGCCCGTTATGGCGCATGCGAAGCGCTTGCTTTTCTCGGACCCAAGGCTGATGCCGCGGCACCCCAGTTAAAGGCGTTGCTCAAGGATCCGGACCCCTGGATGCAGAGTCTGGCCTGCTTTGCCTTGGCGGAACTGGGAGAAGAAGCCCGTAAGACCTGCGTGAACGATATCCTCCGGATGATCCTGACGCCGAACCCGAATGACCCGCGACACACTGCACATCGTGCGGCTGCAGTAGCGCTTTTCAATCCCTTCCCCGGAAGCCGTACCCCGCGGACTAGTATTCTTTCCTCGGGTTCCCTTCAGGGGGTTGATAAAGCCTTGCTCTTTCCTGCATTTCAAACGGTTTTGCAAAATGAGGACAGCGTGGCGCGTGGTTCCATCGCCCCCCTGCTGAAAAAGTTGGATGATCGTGAGATCGCTTTGCTTCTGCCCGCACTAATGAAGGCGATCGAAAAACTTGCCCCGAGCAATGAGATGTTTGCAGACGGTATTCGTCTGACAGGTCTTGACCTGCTTGCCAAGTATCACATCACGGAAGGGATGCAGCTCTGTATTGATGTCATTGAGCCTGACAGATGGGGGTCTGGCAGACGTTACCAGCCCGCCCTCGCCTCACTCACACGCTACGGCGCGAATGCCCGTCATCTCGTGCCTGAACTTCAGAAGATGCTTGCCAAGATGAGCAAACCGAAAAAGGGCGGTGAGGTGGATCCTAACGTCGTTGCGCTGGAAAAAACGATCGATGCCATTCAGGCCGATAAGAATCCACCGAAACTCCAGACCGCTGCAGAGTTCATCGCAAAGAATAAATAGCTCTTGACTCCATACTGATCAGTATGGTAGGCTCTCGCACATGAACAAGAAGAAAGGTGCTGAGAGCCCTGTACATATGTCACAGACGTTGCGTGAATGCGCGTTTGATCTCTTTGTCGAGCATGGCTTCGACAAGGTCAACCTCGATCAAATTGCCGCCGCGGCCGGCGTGACCAAGGGGTCGCTCTATTGGCATTACAAGAACAAGCAGGAACTCATCCTGGCCTCGTGTCAGCACTATTATCAGACGTGGCATGCCAATATTCAAAAAATGCTGGCCCCGATTTCAAATCCACGTGACCGTCTCGCAAAGACGATTTCCTACAGTGTGGACAGTTGTGTCATTGATAAGCGGAATCGCATTTTTACAACCGCCATCTTTACCTTGATGCAGGAGAACGAAGCGGTCCGGGATAGCTGGGCACAGTTCTATTCAACCGTTCGGGAGATCTATGTCGGTCTTGTGACTGCCGTGAAACATGGACAAGCTTCGGCTGCCCTGGAAGAGGTGCGCCGCGATGTCGACCTGATGCTGGAGGCCATGGAGGGACTGAAGATCCGTGCTGGTTTTGAACGGCAGATCGTCGATCCGTCGGAACGTCAGGTGATCTCCGCAAGTCTACTGAGTATTTTCAAGTTATAACATACTAATTGGTATGGTCTGTAAATAAAAAGGAGGGGATATGGTTCAGTTCACACGAAGGGCATTTACAAAGGTTGCGGTGAGCGCATTGGCCATGCCGACGATTATTCCGGGCCGCGCGCTCGGTAAGGACGGTGCGATAGCGCCGAGCAACCGGATCACGGTTGCGACGATTGGGTTGGGGGACAGAGGCAATCAACATATCGGTTCCTATATTGGTATGCCGGATGTTGAGCTTTTGGCGGTCTGTGATATTCATAAGCCTTCCATCAAGAAACAGCTGGACCGTCTCGCGACTTCACAGTCCAATACGAGCTGTAAAGGCTATCAGGATTTCAGGGAAGTTCTGGCCCGCAAAGATATTGATGCAGTCACGATCACCTCGCCGGAAAACTGGCATGCGCTGATGGCGATTCACGCGATGCGTTCCGGCAAGGATGTCTATTGTGAGAAGGCGTTGTCACTCACGGTTGCGGAGGGACGCGCCATCTGTACTACAGTCAAGCAGACCGGACGCATTCTCCAGGCTGGTACGCAGCAGCGTTCGGATCCGCGTTTCCGTCAAGCGTGCGAACTGGCTCGAAACGGCTATCTCGGGAAGTTGACAGAGGTCTATGTTTCTGCTCCAAGTGGTAAGCGGTTGCTCAAATTCCCGACAGCAGAGATTCCGGTTGATGTGGATTATGATCTGTTTTTAGGTCCAGCCCCTTACAAGCCCTATCGCCAGAACATTTATAAATACAACTGGTACTTCTTGACCGACTATTGCGCCGGCTGGATTCAAAGTTGGGGCGTGCACCATCTGGATATCGCGCTCTGGGGTGCACCGGCCTTGGGGCAAGGCACGTTAGCTATTTCCGGCAAGGTCGGTTTTCTTCCGGAAGGTGACGCGGATGTGACGTTTAGCTGGGATATTCATGCGACGGATGCCAAGGGGCTTGCCTTGCATTATTGCTCAGACGGGACGCATCCTTACGGTCATGGTGTCCGTTTCATCGGGGACAAGGGATGGGTGCATGTGACGCGGGGTACTATTAATGCATCAGATCCGAAACTGCTCGGCATCGTGATGAAACCAAGTGATATTCATCTGCCGGTCTCCACTAATCACATGATGGATTTCTTTAACGGGATCAAGAACAGGTCCCAGCCGATCGCCCCGGCTGAGGCATGTCATGCAGCAACAACACTCTCGTTGCTCGCAGATATTGCAGGTCGCAGTGAGCAGAAACTGATCTGGGATTGGCAGCAGGAACGCTTTACAAATAATGAGTTGGCAAACCGTTCGTTGACACGCCCGATGCGGAAAGGATGGATGATATGAGAAA
>CAYWNP010000043.1:7489-19028 GCA_964459675.1 uncultured Akkermansia sp.
GGGACGGCGGTTGCGGCGCCTGTGCCGGAGAATGTCAAGGAGACGGTGAAGAAGATACAGGCCACCAACGGTTTTGAGCCGCGTGACCTCTTTTTCGCGATGGAAATCGCCTTGCCGAAGATGATCGGGGATGCGGAGCAATGTCAGGAAATGGGACAGCTTCTCAACAAGGCCATTGCCGCTCCTGAAACAACTGCGCCTGCGAAGACCATCCTGCATCAGTATCTGTTGAAGGTTGATGCAAAAGCTGAGGCGAAGCCCTTGGGCGAAGGATTCGCCAGTGGCAGATGCGTAAAGAAGTCTGAAGAAGAATGCCTGAAGTTGCTGGCTTCTGCAGAGGCCTCTGAGCGTCTGGCCGGGCTGGTTGCGATTGTGGACGGGTATCCGAAAGCGGCTGGCAAAGCATGTGCTGAAGCGGTCAAGGATACCTCTTGGCCCGTGCGGGCGACGGCGATTCGTTGTCTCGGCGGCCTGGATGGCAAGGCGCTGGTGAATCTGTTGCCGAGTTTGGACGGCGCGGAACGCAGGATTGCGTTGGACGTTGTCGCTGAACATTCTATTATCGATGCATGTCCAATTGTTCGCGAGTGGGCAAAAGCAGGTGATGAGCAAGCCGCAAGAGCATTGAGTGTGATCGGATCCGCATCTGATGTTGAAGTCCTTGCTCAGGTTCCGGGGGGCGACAAGATTATTGCGCAAATGACGCAAAAAGGGGTTGATGCGAAAATATCTGACGTGCTTAAAACAACTCCGCGTGCTGAAGTACGGGTTGCATTGTTGAATGCCAGTGCCTTGCGGGATAGTCCGGTGTTGCTCGAACAATTAACCGTTGGAGCCAATGATTCTGAACAAACTGTTCGCCAGACCGTGTTCCGTCTGCTGGGACGAAATGCGGATGCCGCGGGTTTCCCATTGCTCGTTTCCAAATTGGGAGAAGCGGATACAGAGGCTGTTGAGAATGCGATACGACTGATGGTCCGCCGGCTGGGAGAAGATAAGAAATTTCTTGAGCCGTTGTTAAAGCGCATGAATGACGCTGAAGCTGTTCAGGATGCTGTTTTAAAGGTCTTGTCCGCGTTTACCGATGATTCGGCACTGGCAGCGGTTGTACAAGCACTGCCCCGTGATGCGGCGGTCCGTGCGTTGTGCGATTGGCAGACTGGAAATGCAAAGGGCCCCTTGGAGAAGATTAAAAATGATGCAAAACCCCCTGCGCATCGCATCTTAGCCGAACGCGCGCTTTTACGCCTAGAGTCAACGCGCCTTCCTGCCAAGTCGCCTGTCGCCCAGCAAAAATCTCCAAGCCCTGACAAACCAGAGGTTCGGGCCAATGCGGGTGCGCAAAAAAAGATTTTGATTCTGACTGGCATGGAACATCATAACAACTGGCAACAGATTACACCGATCCTTGTTGAAGCCTTTGCAAAGGACAAACGTTTGGAGGTGAGTGTGAGTGAGAATCCTGCTGTCATGTCAAAGGCAGAGGTGCTTGCGAAATATGACGGGTACGTGATGCTCTACAACAACAGCGACAAGAAGCCAGCGCCAGAGGGGTCGCTTGCCAATGTGAAGCAGGCTGTTGAGGGGGGCAAGGGGCTCGTGCTCGTCCATTTCAGCAGCGGTGCATTTCACGACTGGACATCGAACACAGGCTCTCCAGTCTTTGCGGAGATCGCTGGATGCGTCTGGAATCCAAAAATGCGCGCGCATGATCGGCATAGGACGTTCACGGTTAATATCGTGGACAAAGAGCATTTCATCACCAAGGGCATGAATGACTATGAACAAGTGGATGAACTCTATACCTGTCTCGATGGAACAGTTCCCATTCATGTGGTGGCCTCGGCGGTCTCCAATGTGGACCAGAAGGTCTATCCGCTCGCTTTTGTGCTGAATCCAGGAAAGGGACGGACGTTCCATTGCGCACTTGGTCATTCGACAAAAGCCTTCAATGAACCGACACTTGAATTATTCAAACGCGGGGTCCAGTGGTCGGTAGGGCTGGAATGAACGAAGGATAACACAAGGAATGTTGGAATGATGGGAGCGAAAATGATCAGCAATCTGGAGGGACGCGCTCTGTCGCGTCCGGCCACGACAAAGCGTGGCCCTCCAAAGGTGTGTATTTCCCAATATTCCACTATTCCCATATTCCATTATTCCAATAAAACAACAGGAGATGACGAATGAAGATTAGTTTTCACACAGATGCGTTTAACACGAGTTTCAGAAGTTTCGAATCTTGCCTTCAATGGGCTCAGAAGAATGATGTCCACAATATTGAATGCGGCCTGATTGACGGTGTGAGCTGGATTCATGGCTTGGGCTACCAGCCCCATGTAGCGCTTTATGAAGATCCGCTTATGCTCAAAAACAAGATGGCCACGTACGGCGTCAAATTCTCGCAGGTGGATGCCGCCTTCCCGCTTTCGGGTAAGGACGGCCCGACCTACGGTGTTCCGTATGTGCTGAAAACATTGCCCTGGGCTAAACTGGCCGGCTGTCCGAATATTGCAACAACGGATGGATTGCACAAGCCGGAGGGACTGACCGATGACGAGGCCATGGACATCATGAAGCGCTCGTATGAGCAGATTCTGACCGTGGCGGAAGCGTATGAGATATTTATCAACATTGAGGTGCATGGCTATTTTACGACCAAGCCTGACATGCTCGAAAAGATGCTGGCCTTCTGCGACTCCAAATGGCTAGGGCTTAACCTTGATACAGGCAACAGTTTTATAGCTGGCCAGAGTCCGGTTGAGTTCGCGAAGCGCTTCATCAAGAAGATCCGCCATGTGCATATCAAAGACGTTTCCGAGTCCCTCGCCGCGCTTGCGCGGGGTAACGCGACCGGGATTGCTCTTAGCCACTGTGCGATAGGTGATGGGGTGAATGCTGATAATATCAAAACCGTGATTGGAATCTTGAGGGATCATGGGTATACAGGCACGCTCAGTATGGAATGTGAAGGTGCAGGCGGACCGATGATTGAAAAGTCCTTAGCCTGGATGCGGAGCACATTGAAGGAATTGGGTGTCCCGGAGGAAAAATAGACTCATGAAAGTCGGCATCAACTGTTTACTGTTTGCGACGCATGTTACGAAAGAACATGTGTCGATGCTTGAGGGCATCAAAGCCGCGGGTGCAGATGGCGTCGAAATTCCGACGATGGAGGGGCGCGTCGCAGACTATGCTGCTTTGGCGAAGATCCTTGACGATGTGGGACTTGAACGGACCTCCTCGATGGCGTTTGTCACGCCGGAACAGAATCCGGTGAGTGATGACCCCCGACAACGGCAAGGGGCTATTGACCATCTGAACTGGCTTATTGACTGTGCGCAGGCCCTGGGTTCGACCGTGATCTGCGGTCCGATGTTTCAGACGATCGGGCAATTTACAGGAAACGGACCCACAGAGCGTGAACTCGCACGCGCGGCAGAGGTCCTCCTTCACGTGGCTGACCGGGCGCAGTCAGCGGGCATCACCCTCGCGCTCGAACCGCTCAACCGGTTCGAGTGTTATCTGCTGAACACCCTGAAAGATGCAGCAACATTTACTCGGCGGGTGAATCATCCGTCCGTGGGTGTGTTGTTTGATACGTTCCATGCGAATATTGAAGAGAAAGATATGGTTGCTGCCATTCGAGAGCAGGGCAGGGGGATCATCCGTCACGTGCATTGCAGTGCGAATGATCGAGGAATTCCCGGGGAGGATCATATTCCTTGGCAGGGGGTCTTCGGTGCTTTGCAGGCAATTGATTATAACGGCTGGTGTGTACTAGAAGCCTTTGGACGCTCTCTGCCAGGACTTGCAGCAGCCACCAAGATCTGGCGCGATATGTTTGCTGAGCCGCTTGACGTGGCCCGCAAAGGCATCCCGCGGATGCGCGCAATGATGCATTAAAAACAGATCACACGTTGTTACGGGTATGATCGCGGTTCAGATAGAAGTTCTGCCAGGCTGAAGTGCGCAGGAGTTTCGCATCAACAAAGACGGTTGGCAACTCGTAAGGGAGACGCTCCTGGCCATGTGGCTTCAGGCGCTTGTAGGCCTTGAGCCAGATACAGGGGCGATCCAATACTTCACAGGTTCCACCGTGCGAACCGCCACAGGGGCCGTTACGTTGTCCCTTGGAGCACTTGTCCTGCGGACAGAGATAGGCAATCTCCGCGAGCGAGCAGTCGCCGCAATCCTGACACCCGTAGAGCATAAACTTCGAGGTGTGCTCAAGGGCATGGAAGCATTTTTCTACAAACGTCTTGCCCACGATCAGCTTATAAAACCCCTTCATGAGATGATAGAGGGGTGATGCCTTGTTGAAGAGCATCAAATGGACCAGCTGGCTGAGCTTGTAGACGGGCGCTTCACAGAAGACGATCCGGGAACAGCGATTAAGGGTTTTCTTGGATTGCACATACGCGTCAACGTACTCGGCTGTCGGCAGGTTGTTGGCATCGGTCTTGTAGAGATAAAATTCATCTTTCGCCGGATAAGAGATCTCACTGTAGAAAATCTTCCAGTCATCCGCGCTGAAACTCTTCACCTTCTCTTCAATCTTTTGGAGGTCTTCCAGTTTATGTGTGCCTCCGAGGTAGGCTCCCCGGAAACCGAGCCCCTTGGCGATGGCCCACTGCTTGGCAGCGAATTCCAGAAAGAAGGATTTGCCCTTGTCTGGAGACTCCGCAGCCTTGTTAATGGTTTGCAACAAGGTGGGAGAGACGACGCAACCTGCGATCCGTTCATCATGAAAGACCTTTGCGACACCTTTGGTCAGCATATAGATGTTGGCCATCATCGGCGCCGTAATCTGCTTCTCTTTGCAATACATCAAGAGCTCTGCCCACTTTCGGGAGTCATAGCCGAGTTGCAGGATGAAGAAGTGGGCGCCCGCGCGGAGCTTCTTCTCCATCTTGAAATACTGGGGTAAATATTCCGCCTCATGCTTCTTGAAGGGACTGACTGCGGCTGAGAGCAGAAACTCGGTCTTGGAGAGGCGGGTCGGGGGCGTATCCTTCTTGTGCGAAGGGACCAGCAACCCTTCGTTCATCTCTGAGTAGGTATGAATAAGGCCGACAGCGTCAATATCGAATGAGGAACGGGGGAGGCCATGCTGTCCACTGGTTGGATAGTCGCCCGTGAGGGCCAGGATGTTGGTGAACCCATCACTGGCCAGTTGCCAGGCGCGTGTCTCGAGCGCATTGCGATTGCGGTCCTTACACGAGATATGGATATTGACGTTGTGGCCCTTTGACATGAGCAGTTTGCCAAGACTCTCCGGGGCCATCATCGGATGCCCGCCCGGATTGTCCGTAATGCTGATAAAATCAAAGATGTTGGATTCCATCAGTTCGTGGGCAAAACGATTGGTCTTCTCTCCTTCCACTTGCAGGGTCCCGCGCGTGGTGACCAATTCAATACCGTGCATGAATTCATTGCTTGCGACAATCTCGTTGAGTGTCTTTCCCATGATAGACTCCTAGACTTAATGCTTTTTTGAGGTACGGTAAATACCGAAATAGATCATTCCAACAAAAAGTCCGCCCCCAACGATGTTCCCCAAGGTGACGGGGATGGCATTGTTGAGCAGGAAGCTCTGTAGGCTGAGGACAGGCGTTTCAACTGCGACAGATCCTTTCAGCATAAGGCCCAGCGGGATGAAATACATATTGGCAACACAGTGTTCGAGGCCGAGTGCGACAAAGGTCATCACTGGGAAGAAGCAGGCTAAAATACGTCCCGCGACATCGCCCGTCGCGATCACCATCCAGACACCGAGGCAGACAAGCCAGTTAGCACCGACAGCCCTTACAAAGGCGACAGTAAAGGAGAGATCGCATTTCCGTTCGGCCACCGCGACAATCTTTTTACCAAGCTCTTGATTGGAAAAGGTCCAGACATCACCGTAATAGATGATGCCGACGACGATCAATGCGCCGATAAAGTTTGCAAGGTAGACGATGAATAAGTTGATAAGGTAGTCGCGTGTTGTGATGCGATGGTCAAGGCGTGCGACAATCCCTGTCATCACATTGCCGGTAAAGAGGTCAGCACCGGCGATCATGACGTATACGAGGCCTGAGGCAAAGACAGCGCCTGCGAAGAACTGCCCGGCTCCCGTGACAGGGCCAGACCCGCAGGTGACCAATTGGGAAATAGCCCCTGCGAAGGCGATGTAAGCCCCGCCGAGGAGTCCGCTCAATAAAACAGCATCGAATGGTTTCGCTGTCTTTTTTTGTCCAAGAAGTGAGGTCCGATCGACAATTTGATCAGGACTCAGGGAAACGGGGTCAGGAAGTTGCGACACAGGGGCTCCTTTAGTTAACCGCAAAGAACGCAAAGAACTCAGAGATCAAATTCCAAACAGCTTGTGAGCTAGACTAAACTCTTTTCTTTGTGTTCTCTGCGTTCTCTGTGGTAAAAAATCAAACCTCTCAAGCATGGACTCAGCTATTATAAAACTCCTGGACGCGCATGATGACATCGAAGCCATCCAGCTTCATGATGTCATTAAGGGCGATCATGGCGGGATGGTCCTCTGGGAGGAACTCATATTTCTTCTTGGTGCTGCCCACACAGTAGTCGAGTCCATTGGGAACCGTCAGTGTCAGGAAGGCGTTTTCCAAGGGGGTCTTCACGAGGGCACCTGACTGGGTCTTGCTGGGAATCTGGACGGTGAAATTGGAGAGGCCGACCGACATGTGGCAACCCTTGAAGGTTTTATGCTTTCCGATGAGAGCAATGCCCTCGACGGTCATGCGGGTCAATCCCTGGAAGTCGCTGCCGACAGGCGCGATGGTCGGATCAAAGATGATATCATCATTCGTGATCCCGTGCTTCTGTGCATGTTCATAGATCTGACGAGCTGCATCCAAGACATCCCGTGGTACGCAGTTCTGGACGGTCTCTGAACCTTCAATGCGTTCACTGGCCATCAGGAGGGTCCGGAAGGGTTGAATCTTCAGCAAATCAAACATTTCAAGACGTCCCAAGCTGATGGAGTTGAGCAGGGGCTTCATGCCCTTCGCCTTGGCAGGGTCGTAGACCTTCAAGGCGCGCTCGGCAATCTCGGGTGAAGGGGTGTCAATCGAGAGCGGCAGATCGACTTGCTTCTGGATGCTTGTGATCAGCTCGTCCATGAGTGACGGGTCGTTCATGCCAATGTTGACATCAATATAGGTCGCGCCTTCGGCTTGCTCGCGTGCCAAGGCAATAATAGCGGGAATGTCACCCTTTGCAAAAAGTTCATGTGTTGAAGGGACCGAGTCATTGATCTTCTCTGCGATAATGTTCAACTTGCCATTGATAGCCATAAAGTGCTCCTTTAATTGTCTATTACTATACTTGCTTTTTGTTTTCAAAGTCAAATGTAATTTCCGCTTTTATCGCTTTAGGATTGCAGATTATAGGGGAATGTGAGATTTTATTCAAAAACAATGATTTCTCTGCCGGATATACGTCCCTTATGTGTCATCCCTGTCTATAATCAGTCGCAGACGTTGCTGTCTGTTGTCAGGGGGTGTTGTGCACAGATGGCGTCAGTTCTGGTCGTGGATGATGGCAGCACGGATGCGGATATCGCGGCACTGTTGACCGGCGAGCCAATCACTCTGCTTCATCATGAGCGTAATCAGGGCAAGGGAGTTGCTTTGAGAACCGCCTTTGCCTACGCCCATGAACATGGTTTTTCGCATGTCATCACGCTCGATGCGGATGGACAACATGCCCCTGAGGATCTCCCCCTTTTTCTCCAGGCCATCCAGCAAAACCCCGATGCCTTTGTCTTGGGCGTCCGTGATTTCTCCGTGCCGAATGTGCCTCGTTCCAGTCAGTTCGGTCGCTCCTTCTCTAATTTTTGGGTCGCGCTGGAAACAGGAGTGACCTGCACTGACACGCAATGCGGGTATCGTGCCTATCCGCTCAAGTATCTCACACAGCTTACCTTGATTCGTAAACGGTATGACTTCGAGATCGAGGTCCTTGTGCGCGGACTCTGGGGCGGCTTGCCTCTTGTCGAGGTGCCTGTTCAAACCTTCTACCCTCCGCAGGAGGAACGCATCACCCACTTTCATAAGGGCATTGATAATCTACGACTGACCCATACGCATGTCCTCTTTGTCTTGCGTCGCCTCTTGCCGATCCCCTTCAAGCGCTGGTTGCCGCGCCAGAAGAGTACGGTCTGGAGTGATCTCCTCCATCCGGCGGCCTTCATCAAGCGGTTGCTGTATGAACATGTCAAACCTGTTGAATTAGGGATATCGGCAGGTATTGGGACCTTTGTCGCATTTCTTCCGATTCTGCCCCATACCATTATCATTCTGTATGTGACGACCCGCCTCAATCTTAATCGGATCATGGGCATCACCATCCAGAACCTCTTCATGCCCCCCTTCGGCCCCGGCTTTGCCATTTGCGTGGGACATCTGATCCTGCATGGTACCTTCATCCCGTCGTATGACGGTCCGGCGGATTTCGCAGGCATCATGGAGTTTCTAAAACAGTTTTTCAAGGAGTGGGTGGTGGGATCCATGGTCGTCGCGCCTCTCTTTGGTGTCCTTTTTGGATGGCTGGTCTATCGGATCGCAGATCGTATCCAGACGAAGGGCGAGGTGAAGATCAAGGCCCGTGGAAATGCTCTGGGCTTCTGGTTCTTTCGGATCGCTCTGAAATTGACAGGCTTGCGTGGCGCCTACGGGTTACTCTACATCGTTTGCGCCCACTATGCGTTGTTTGATCGGCAGGCCCTGAAAATGGCCGCCACTTATTTGTGTCGACGCTTCCCGAACGAACATGGGTTGAAACGTTTTTGGCGAATCTATCTGCTTTTTGTTTCGCAAGGCAAGTGCCTAATTGACCGTTACGCGTTGAATGCAGGCGCAACGCAGTTTGACTTTGATTGCGAGCAGGTTCGTGCGCGATTAAAGGAGCTGCACGGACGCGGCTTTGTCCTGCTCCTCTCCCATGTGGGGGGCTGGCAATCGGCCTTGCCTTACTTGCGCAATATGGCGGACAACCAGGCAGTCTCGTTGTTGATGAACGAGGCGGAGTCGGCGGAAGTGCGTAAGCATTTGCGTGGCGATGATGGTGGCTTTACCGTGATCCTGCCGACCGACGGCCCTGGGTGCGTCCTTGAGATGGTCCTTCGTCTGCAACGTGGCGAGATTGTCTCAATCATGGGGGATCGCGCTTATGGCGGCCAAACCGCCCAGGCCCAGTTCTTGAACGCGGAGGCGAGTTTTCCCGTCAGTGCCTTTGCTGTCGCGCGTGCGGCGAAGTGTCCTGTCGTGGTACTCTTCGTTCCCAAGACAGGCGTGAAGACCTACACGATCGAGATGCATCTGATTGACGGACTGGAGTCGGGTGACCGCCATGCGATCCGCGTGGCCCTTCAGCAGTATGCAGACCTTCTCACCGCCTTCACCGATCGTTATCCGTTGCAATGCTTCCTCTTCCATGATGTCTGGGCTAAAGATGATCGAGCTTAATACAAAGCGTATTTTATTGATTCATCCCTTGGGGGGTAACAAGCGTGGAGCTGCCACGGATATTGCACGCAAGGCAAACCTCATGCCGCCGCTCGGTTTGGCCTCGATTGCCGCATGGCTGGAGAAGCATGGCTTTCAGGCCGATATCCTAGATTTCAATGCAGAGCCGGAACGCGAGTCCGCATTAGAAGCTTTTATTGCCGAGACCCGTCCAGGTTTTGTGGGATTTAGTTGTACGACCTCTTCATTCCTGGATGGCGCTGACCTTGCTCAGCGGGTTAAAACGTGGTTTCCTGCAATCACGACAGTCATTGGTGGTGTGCATGTCTCCGCCCTGCGCGAGGCTGTCCTGGAACAATATCCGCAATTTGATTATGGCGTTTGGGGTGAGGGTGAAGAGACGATGCGTGTCTTGATGGCGGGTGAGACACAGGATCGCGCGGGATTGATCTACCGTGAGGCGGGTGTTGTGCGATGTGGCGGACGCCGCGATCCTGCGCTCGTGCTGGATACACTGCCTTTTCCTGCGTATGAAAAATTACCCGGGTATCCCGAGCGTTACACGTTACCTATTTTTAACTATCCCAAGACGCCGAATGCCAGCTTCACCTCAAGCCGGGGATGCCCCTGCGCCTGCAGTTACTGTGACCGCTCCGTCTTTGGTTCGACCTTCCGCGCCAACTCCGCTGCATATGTCTATGAGCACATGAAGTACATGCGCAACCGGTTTGGTGTCCGGCATCTCAATTTCTATGATGATCAGTTCACCTTGGACCGCGGACGCATTTTGGAGCTCTCGAAACGGCTGAGCGACGCGCCGCTGGGGGTGACCTTTAACTGTGCTGCGCGTCCCGATCGCGTGGATCCTGAGATGCTCACGGCATTAAAAAAAGCAGGCTGCTGGATGATCAGCCTGGGCATTGAAACCGGGGATCCCGAACTGCTGGCCCGTCATCGTAATCACGGTGATTTGGATCGACTCCGGAAGGCGATTTGCGAGATCAAGAAGTCTGGGATCCGCGTGAAGGGGCTTGTGATGATCGGGTTGCCGGGCGAGACCGAGGCCTCCATCCGCCGGAGCATGAAGTATGTCCATTCGTTGCCGATTGATGACATCAACGTGGCGAAGTTCACGCCCTTCCCAGGGACGCCCCTTTATGCGGAGATCCGAAAGTCCGGCACCTTCAATGAGGATTGGAATCGCATGGACTGCATGCATTTTCTCTATGTTCCAGAGGGGTTGACAGAGGAGCGCTTACAAAAACTTTTTATCGAGTTTTACAAACGCCACTTCATGCGCAACCGGATTGTCTGGGGGTATATTACGATGCTTTGGAAATCCCCTGACAGTTGGAAACGCTTCATGCTCAGCCTCAGCGCCTTCCTCTCGTTTGCCCGGAGCAATAAGCGGTGGAAATAATGCGCGAATTCGAGAATGCGCGAATGCGTGAATGCGCGAATGGGGAGTGACCATACCATCGTCGTTCGGAGTTCCGCCTTCAGGCGGTCTCGCCCAACTAATGCACGAATGAACTATCTCACTAACGCACTTCTCTCCCACTGTTCGGAGTTCCGCCCTCCCTCCATCTCACGCAAGTGAACACGGGTCTCAAGAGGCACGACGCGGGCTGAAGGAATAAACGTATTCACTTCGCGAAATAAGGCAATTCTATCGCACCCATGTGCTCCCAGTATGAACGCGAGAAGATCATTCTGAATCAGTGACGGTTAGGTTGACCCCAGCTTCTTCATTCAGAAGTTTCGATTCTTAGATAATTAGGGGTACCAGTTCGGTCGTCACGAGGTGTTATATGAAAACGGAGTCGATAATCGCGCGATAATTCTAAGACGGCAGATGGGTCATAGTTCCAAGATTGCTTTGGCCTGTCAAGACACTTACGATTAGAATTAAAGCAAGTTGCACCTTGAAAAATATACCCCAGTCGATGTATCAGGAAGAGATGCGGGTTGAAGCGCGGGTAAAAAAAGGAGCCGAGTACGGCATACAGGAAAACCCTTAAAACACTAGGAGAAGCCAAGGTATGATTTCGATT
>CAYWNP010000044.1:0-18910 GCA_964459675.1 uncultured Akkermansia sp.
CAGATGCGCACTTTTTTAAAAGTTTTTACCCACAGATTCTAACGAAATGCCCAAAAATGTTACCATCGCAGAGGTATTGTAGCAAGCGAAAATCAGGTATTCATGCAGTCTTTATTGCGTCATTTTTGAAATACGGCTATTGGAGCAGGATTAGGGTGCCAGTGGCGGTCTTGGCGGTGAAAAGAGGTGAATCGGGGGAGGTGCAGGTGTCGTTCAGGGAGCGGACAACGCCTTGGTAGAAACTATTGGCACAGAGTCCGTGAAGGCTGACGCGGGTTCCAGTGACGAGGAGGTTGTTCGTGACCGGGGATTTCCAGTAGGGACAGAGGGTGAGGTTGTCCACATAGAAGCGGTTGTTGGTCTTTTGCCTGGCCGTGAGGCCGAAACGGCAGGGACCTTCTGTTTGTGTCTGCAAGACATAGGTTTGCATATTGGTTTTCGAGAGGCAGAGGGTTTGCAGAATGTTGGTGGTTGTCCCTTGAATGGAATAGGCATCAATCGTGGTCGCCTCGTCTGAATAATCCCACGCGCGTGCGCTGAAGGCAAAGGAACATTGGCCGGTATAGGTCAGCAGAGGGGTCTGAAGCCAGCCGCACGCGTCCCCTTTGCCAATCTTCACGCTCCCCTGAGCTGCGTAAACCGCACTCCCTGTCCAGCCGTTTGTCTGCGTGTAACGGTTTAGCAGATCTTGGAGATTGTCATTGCTGGCGCCATCAAACCCTTCAAAGGTCTCCTGGAGCAGAGGGGGGCCAGGTGTTGCCGAGCAGGCATAGATATCCAGCGAATAGGCTGTGGCGCCCGCCACAGGATCCCATGACACGTCGAGGCGTGTGGGCTCGCTGGAACGGGTTCGGATATTTTGGGGCGGGAGAAGAAGCACAGGGGCAGGGGTACTCTCCACTTGGATTCGCGCGAGGGCAAAGCTGGGGCGCGAACCGCCTCCTGTGAGGTCGCGGGCCGACCAGCGGAGCTGGACCACGGACTGGGTGTCACAGCAGGCGGGGAGCTGGACGGTCAATGTCTGTGGATTTTGAGGTGTGGTCCCGGAGATCTGTTGCGTTGAATTGTTGGTATACGAAATACCCGCGAACGTAAAATCGCCGGAGGTTCCGACACGATAGAAGAGGCCGCATTCATTGGTCCGCGTGTTGCTGCCGTTGAAGGGGTTGCGCAGGGTCATGATGTCGAAGCTGACTTGGACGTTCATCTTGCCTGTTGTACAGACGGCGCAGGCGATTGCATACGCGCCACTGCCGGTGTCCAGAAAGCCGACCTTGCCGGCATAGTTGTGGAGTCCGCCGTCGTCGATGCTGGCATTGGAGGATGCCCGCAGGGATACATCGTTGGTCGCTGGCGAGAGGATAAAGGTTGTGCGGGAACCGCCGCCAATTTTCCAGCCGATGATGCCTGGCGGGTAGTTGGTTGCTGTGGCATCCCACGTTGAAAAATCAAAAGACCAGGGAAGTGCCTGAGGAACAGGCTCTGTTCCATGGGCAAGCCTTACGCATAAAATGGACCCCAACAACACGCACCGTGTGCGTGAAGACAAAACGACCTTCATGTGTATCTCCTACAACGACTTAACGACGAATAATTTGAGTAAACTTTATCAAAGGTGGCTTTGAGACTCAAACAAAAAGAGGTGAACGTATTATTGTTTTTGAGGGGAACGTCCTGTATAATTCAACCTTTTGAAGAACACTATGCAGGCGATTGTTATCCATAAAATTGGAAGCTTCTCGATCGAAGAGGTTCCTTTGCCCGTGCCTGGAAAGCAGGAGGTGCGTGTCCGAGTTGCTGTGACGGGCGTCTGCCGTACCGACCTCAAGATCATTGAGCAGGGCCATCGCGATCTCGTGCTCCCTCGGATCCCTGGCGAGGAGGTGGTCGGAACGGTAGAAGCCCTAGGACCGTCCACGGATGCTAGCTGGTTGGGTAAACGTGTTTATCTCTACCCTGGAACGGCCTGCGGGGAGTGTTTGCAATGTCGAGCCGGTGCGGATAACCTTTGCCGTTCCATGCAGATTATGGGTTTTCACCGCGATGGCGGCTTTGCCAGTCATGTGGTGACACCTGTGAAGAGCCTTTTGACGCTGCCCGAAAACCTCTCTTTTGAGGAGGCTGTCTTTGCTGAACCGCTCTCCTGTTGTCTCAATGCTTTGGAACGTGCAGAGCTGAAGGCTGGCGAAACGGTTGCAATTTGGGGGGCCGGGCCTGCGGGAACCCTCTTGGCACGTGCGGCCCGTCAGAAGGGTGCCGAGGTGACGGTCATCGAGCCTGATCTCTTACGCCGCGCACGAGCCAACGGGGTGGAGTCGCTCTCCGAAAGTCAACGCTTTGCCGTCACGATCCCTGCAGTAGGGAGTCCGGAGGCCTATCAGCAAGCCATTACTGCCTTGGCGCCGAGAGGTCGCTTGGTTGCTTTCTCTGGCTTACATCCGAACGAAGCGCCCCACATTCTAAATGTGAACACCCTTCATTATCATGAACAACGGGTGACGGGCGCGTATGGGTGTGCCTTTCGCCATGGCGAAGAGGCCATCGCATTGATTGCCTCAGGGGCTATTCAAGTCAATGATCTCATTAGCCATCGTCTCCCCCTGAAAGATCTGGCAGAAGCCCTTGATCTCGTGCGAACGAGAGCAGGCATGAAAGTACTCTTAACACCATGAATCCACTCATCTCTTTTGGCAAGCTGATCCAACGGCTGATTCAAAAGTCGGACCTCTCTTCCGAGGAGGCCTATCTGGCCTTCTGTGAAATTCTGAAGGGCGAACAGCCTGATTTGCAGCAAGGGGCTTTTCTTGCTGCGCTGGTCGCCAAAGGGGAGACCGTCGGCGAGATTGAGGGCGCGTGGCGGGCGATCATGGAGCTCGATACCGTGGATGCCTCGCAAGGGCTTCCGCGTCCGCTCATTGAAAACTCCGGAACAGGCATGGATTCGCTGAAAACTTTCAATGTCAGCTCAGTCGCAGCGATTGTTGCTGCCTCATGCGGCGCTACGCTGGCACGCCATGGGGCGCGCGCCTTGACCTCCTCGTGCGGGACGGTGGATGTGCTGGAGGCTACAGGCATAGGCGTGGAGGTCCCTGTTGAGACGATTCAAGAGAGTATCCGGACGTGCGGAATCGGCCTCTTTAATGGGATGAGTCCGAAGATCCATCCCTGCGCGCTCGGACGTATCCTCAGTCAAATCCGTTTTGGTTCGACCTTAAATATAGCGGCCTCACTGGCTAATCCGGCGCGTCCGGACCGCGTGGTGCGGGGGGTTTACGCGCCTCGGCTGATGCCCTTAGTGGCAGATGTTCTTCAGGCGATCGGTGTTGAAAAGGGTATGGTGGTTCATGGGTATGATGCAGTCCTTCAAGGCGGAATGGACGAACTCTCGATCTCGGGGCCGACAGAGATTATTTCTTTCACGCAACAGGAGCGTCAAGTCTATACACTCAAGCCAGAAGATGTCGGGTTGCGCACAGCACGCTTTGAAGAGATTGCGGCGTTGGGTGATGTGAAGGCTGAACAGGAGCGCCTCCTGGCGATTCTCTCCGGACGTGGCACGCAAGCCTGCACGGAGATGACCTGTCTTAATACGGCCGCGGTTCTCCTCGTGGGGGGGCTTGTTGACTCACTAGAAGCAGGTGTCGCACGTGCGCGTGAGGCGATTGCTGACGGCCGTGCTATTGCCAAGCTCCAGCAGTGGCGGAAGCTGCAAGTGTAGGGAGATCAGAGGTCGGAAGTCAGAGGTCAGAGGGCAGAGGTTCCGCCTTCGCGGATACGGCTACGGCGGACAGGCGGAGATGCTTGCTAACTGCCAACTGCTACTGCCACTGCCAACTGCTACTTCTTGCTCTGCGCTTTCCTGGCCTCTTGGGCGGCTTTTAGCTGGGCTTCCTCTTCGGCCCGTTGGGCCTCTTTTTTAAGCCACGCCTTCTCATCCTCAAGTGCTTTTTTGATGAGCTCCTGATAATCTTCAGCTGTCCCGAAGCCTGTGCGGGGTGCACCAAAGGTGGCGCCGCTTCCATTCATGACGCCCACAAAGGGGAGGACATTGCCCATGACCGTAAAATAGGAGGAGAAATAGTCGACATGCTCCTGATTATCAATGTCGAGTTTAAGATAGATGAACTTTTTTTCGTCGAGCTTCAGCTGGCTCTGCTTGATATAATCGTAAAACTTGAGGCAGTTGCTGCAACTGTCGCGGCCAATGGAGACAAAGAGCAACTTGTTGGTCTTGACGGCCTCCTCCATATAAGCAGGAAAACTTTTATCAATAACCTTCTCTGTTTCAAAGGCGGACAGCGAACAGGTTATTGCAACGGCAAGTGTGCATACGAGTAACGTTTTCATTTTTTTCCTCCTCTAATTCTGATCTCTGATCTCCGACCTCTGCTACAGGGGCAACTCGCCGGAGCGAAGCGGGGAGGCCATGCCGAGGCGTGTATAGCAGGCTTGAGTCGCCATGCGCCCCTTGGGTGTGCGTTCCAGATAGCCCTCCTGGATAAGGAAGGGTTCGTAGACCTCTTCAATGGTGTCGGGTTCCTCCCCGACAGAGACTGCGATCGTGTTGAGTCCGACAGGACCTCCATTGAACTTGTGCACAAGGGTTTCGAGAATCCGGATGTCCATTTCGTCGAGTCCACGCGGATCAATCTCAAGCAACGAGAGCGCCTCGGAGGCCACCTCGCGTGTGATATGGTTATTGGCGCGAACTTGAGCAAAATCGCGGACCCGTCGCAGTAGATTGTTGGCAATACGCGGTGTCCCCCGTGCACGTGAGGCGATCTCATGGGCACCTGTCGGATCAATGCTAACTTCTAGTTTCCCTGCCGACCGCTCCACAATCTGGCTGAGTTCATGCGCTTGATAATAGTCCAGGCGATTCGTAATGCCAAAGCGTGAGCGTAAAGGGGAGGAGATGAGTCCACTGCGCGTTGTCGCGCCGATCAAGGTGAAGTGGGGCAGTTCGAGCCGGACCGAACGAGCATTGGGTCCTTGATCAATCATAATATCAATAACGAAATCCTCCATGGCAGAATAGAGATACTCCTCCACAGTGCGTTGCAGTCGATGGATTTCATCAATGAATATAATGTCTCCCGGCGAGAGGCTTGTCAAAAGGCCAGCGAGGTCGCCCGGCTTGTCAATGACAGGTCCGGAGGTTGTCTTGACCTGGACACCCATGGCTTCGCCGATAATAAAAGCAAGCGTCGTTTTGCCCAGTCCGGGAGGACCCGAGAGCAGGACATGGTCAAGGGACTCTTTGCGTTGTTTGGCCGCCTCCACCGCGAGGAGCAGGCGATCCCGGATTTTATGCTGTCCGACAAAGTCATCAAAGCGCGTAGGGCGGAGGCGATTGTCAAACGAGGGATTGCGCTGGTTGAAGGCCTCTGTGGAGTGGGTTTGCATAGGGGACAGGCAGAAGCGTCAGCCTAACGATGGAGAATCTTTGTGATGACGGGTTGGAGAAGTTTAATCGTGATGGAGTCCTTGACGTAAGGGTGGGGATTTCCCTTCTTCGGGTCAAACAAGCCAACGATGCAGAGAAAGGCGATCAACAGAATAGCTTTGACCACGCCAAAGAACGTCCCGAGAATTTCGTTAAACGGGGTTGGGACGGTAGTACTGATCGAATCAGTCAACAGCTTCCGCAAGACAAAGAAGATGATGATTGAGACAAAGAGGGTGATAATGAAAGACATGAATTGGGCAGCATCCGGATTGCTACGAAGGAATGAGAAGGACAAAATCTCCTCCATAATGTAAGACGAACCAAAATAGAAGGTGAGTCCTGTGAAAACCCACGCTAACATACACCCCACCTCACCCGAGGCTCCCTTTCTAAATCCTTGCACAATAAAAAAGAGAATCATAAGTATAGCAACGCTGTCAATGATGCCAAAATCTCGAACAGTACTAAAGATGCTACTTATCATGAGGGCCCTCCTTTGTTTTTGAAAAAGTTATTTTCTGGGAAGCATTTGTACCCACTTTTGATACTCTTTTCGCCCTGTCTCCGTGAGTGGGGCGAGTGCCAAGTAAAACTCCCCGTACAGGCGAGCTTCGGGATAATGGCCCTCCGCATACTTAATGGTGGCCATCAGTTTGGCAGAGGCTGGATTAAAGGGGCTGCGAGCAATCGCCTTGTCTAATATTTTTGTGCCTTCGGCAGTCTGGTTCAACTGAATGGACAATACAGCCGCTCGGTAATAGCAGTCTTGGTTACCAGGATTAATAAGTGAGGCTCGTTTAAAGGCGTTGCGCGCTTCAATCTTGTTTCCCTGTTGCTGATAGATTATGCCGAGACCATACGCCGCGCTGAAGGTGAGGGGGTCTGCTTCCAAGGATTCCTTATAAGCTTTGATCGCCTTGGCGTGCTGTTTCAAGGAGTAGGCTGTCACACCCTCTTGGAGGAGCTTTGAAGCCTTCGGCGAATCTCGACGGGCAGCATCAGGCTCGTTGGCACGTGTACGCTCCAGATTGTTTTTCAGGCGCTTGATGTTATCCTTCGCTTTCAAGTAATAGCTACTTTTAGGATCAACGAGACGTACAAAAATCTCAAAACTATCCAAGGACTCTTCATAGAGCCTATAGTCGTCGCGATAGAGTGATGCGAGATTATAGTAGGCAAACGCACTCTTTCGGTTCTCCTTGAGGGCTCGCAAAAAGTGAAGACGTGCGAGGCCTTCGTGTTTCCGCCGTGCCTCCACCAATCCCATCGTGTTGAGAATGCGCGATTTAGCATCTGCGGTTGTCTCCAAGGAGAGCGCCTTTTCAAGGGATTCAATTGCTTTAGGCAGGTTGTCTTGCTGAAAATAGAGCTGCCCAAGGCAGGCATGGGCAGCACTGTAGGCAGGGTTCAGGTTCAACGCAGCCTGCATCGCGTCTTGGGCTTGTAGGCAGTTCCCGAGTTCCATGTGGGAGACGCCCAGGTTGTAGTAGAGTTCAGGTGAGTTGGCAATACGGCTGGTGGCATACGTCAGCTCCTCAACCGCTTTGTCAAAGCGCCCCTCTTTAAAAGCTTCATTTCCGCGCTGTGCTGCGCTGGGTCCTGAGTGGAAACCACAACCGCATATTCCTAAAACGATTACACAGAGAATCCAATAAGTGGTGCGTACCATAAAAATCCTCCAACCGTATAAACAGTTGTTTCTCTTGAAAAAATAAAATGCAATTAAGTGTTGTTTATAATACCGAAGAATGGGGGACTTCGCAAGAAAGGAATGATAAGGGGGAAGCGAGAAGATAGGAGGTCGGAAGTAGAAGGTCGGAATCAGGACTGGACAACCATAAAAAAAGAAAAAAGAGGCAATAAAATGCAAAACGTGTCGTTTATTTAGAAAATGAGCTATGTTAGGCTCTTAAAAATAGGGAGTTATCGTTATGAAGGTTTCATTGATTATTCTCGCCATGGTTGCGACTTTGGCATCTGGCGCAATGGCTAAGGCGACAAAAGGCGGAGCTGAAGGGGCAGGAGAGCCGGCTAAGAAGGAAGTAAAGGCCGAGCAGAAGGCCAAGAACTACGACAAGGTCCTGGAAAAGATTAAGGCAAAGGATGAGGCTCAGTACAAGGAATTGGTCGCCCTGAAGGCCTCGGATAATGCAGCCTTTGAGGCTAAGATGCAGGAACTTTGCAAGCAGAATTGCAAAGGCAAGGGAGAAGGCAAAGGCAAAGGCAAGGGTAAGGGTAAAGGTGCCGAGGGTGCAGAACAACTCAAGGTAGAAGCAACCAAGTAAGGCGCCTTCTTAAAAATCAAAAGACCGTGCAGCATCATGTGTTGCACGGCTTTTTCTTTTTTTGAACTGGTTGGACCAGCGGGACTCGAACCCGCGACCCCAACATTAAAAGTGTTATGCTCTACCAACTGAGCTATGGTCCAAGATCAAAAAGTCCGCACATTTAACCATAATTTATGGTGACTGTCAATTGACGATCTCTAAAATTATGAGTATACTAGCCAGCTTGATTGAAAAAAGGAGTTTCGCCATGCCCGTGCTGGAAAAAATACTTTCGAATCCATCCGAGTACTCCTTGGATGTTGATCGGTTGGGGGAGTGTAAAATCGAGTCCCCCGTGCGGAATCGTGACTTTATTAAGGATGATGACCGCATCTTGGTCTCCGAGAATACCCGCGTTTTAAAGTTTATCAGCGATCGTCTTAAGATCACCCCCTCGTTTGAGCGTGCAGGCCCACACGGAAAGATCTTCCACTCCCCAGCGTGGAGTCGCGTGGCGATTGTCACGGCCGGCGGCTTGTGTCCCGGACTGAATAATGTCATCAAGGGGCTTGTGGAAATCCTGACCTGCGATTACGGTATCAAGAATATCTTTGGCATCCGTTATGGCTATGCAGGCCTCAATCCAGCCTATAAGTATGAGCCGGTGATGCTGGATAATGACTCCGTGGACACGATTCACGAGAGTGGGGGAACCATGCTGGGGTCGTCGCGTGGACAGCAGGATACAGGGCTGATTGTTGATTCGCTGTCGCGCATGAACATCAACCTCCTCTTTTGCATTGGGGGCGATGGCTCGTTACGGTGTGCTCGGGATATTGCGGATGAATGTAAGCGCCGCCACCTCTTTATCAGTGTGGTCGGCATCCCAAAGACCATTGACAATGACCTCTATTTTGTTGGACGCAGTTTCGGTTTTGAAACGGCGGTTGCTGAGGCGACAAGCATCATTCAGGCTGCCCATACTGAGGCCAAGGGCACCTTTAACGGTGTGGGCCTTGTGAAGTTGATGGGACGCGATTCTGGCTTTATTGCAGCGTATTCGGCTTTGGCAAATCCGGTTGTGAATATCTGTCTCATTCCTGAGATGGAATTTGATATTGACGGGCCTAATGGCCTGCTCGCTGCGTTGGATCGTCGCTTCGACATGGGCAAGGATCATGCCGTGATTGTGGTGGCCGAGGGCGCTGGACAACGTCATGTCACAGGTGATGGCGAGGAAAAGGATGCCTCAGGGAATGTACTGAAGAAGGATATCGGCGAATATTTGAAGCGCCGAATCGCACAGCATTTTAAGAAGACAGGGCGCGAGGGCTCTGTGAAATATTTTGATCCCAGTTATACGATCCGCAGTGTCCCTGCGCGGGGCACCGATGCGATCAAGTGCTATATGCTGGCGCGCAGTGCAGTCCATGCGGCCATGGCGGGGCGCACGAATTGTGTTGTCGGTAACCAGGAGGACTGGTACACGCTTGTCCCCATCAAGCTGGCGACGATTGAACGTCAGCGAGTTGCACTGAGTAGCGATTTGTGGCATGCTGTCTTAGATGCTACAGGGCAGAATTATTATTTCGGCTTGGGCCGTCCGCGAAAGGAAGAACAAATTTAATGAGTGAACCCATGGACCAGCAGACACACGGGATGAAGCGATGCGCGGTTGTCGGCATTGTCGGTCGTACCAATTCAGGCAAGTCAACCTTGCTCAATCGCATGGTCGGTGAGAAGATCAGCATTGTCAGCCCTGTTGAACAGACAACCCGTAACACCATTCGCGGGATCTTGACCGAGGATCGTGGACAGCTCGTCTTCCTCGACACGCCTGGCTTGCACAAGGCCGAAGGAACCCTTGGCACACTCTTAAATCGCATGGCACGCCATGCCTCGGCAGGTGTGGACATCTTGATGGTCGTCTTTGACGGGGGGAACCGTCCTCAGTTGGAGGACGATGGCTGGATGCACCGCGTGTTGACCATGGATCAGCCCGTTGTCTTTGTCCTGAACAAGAATGATATGCGCCCCTTCTACGAAAAGGAGTTTAAGGAACTCTGGACCTCGATCTGCAAAGAGAAAGATGCGACACGAGAGGTTAGCTGGATTTCAGCCTCCGCGATTCATGTGGCAGGGGGTGTAGACGTGATTGACCGACTCTTCGCCTTGGCGCAACCAAGTGCCGAGTATCTCTTTCCGGAGGATATTGTCACGGACTACCCACGCAAGATGGCGATTGCCGATGTGATCCGCGAAAAGTTATTGTCCCGCTTGCATCAGGAAATTCCCCATGAGCTGGGTGTTCGCGTGGATCAGATTGACGAAGGTAAGGGACGCTGGAATGTCACGGTGACGCTGATGGTTAATCGTGAATCCCAGAAGGGGATCGTCATCGGACCTAAAGGCGAGAATTTAAAATATGCCCGCCTATGCTCCGAGCCTGAACTCTCGGACATCTTTGGCGTCAAAGTTGCGCTCGAACTCTGGGTCAGGGTCGAGAAGGACTGGATGAAGAATCCACAGCTCCTTCAGCAGATGGGCTACATGGGCGTCCTCTAACTTACCGCCTCCGGTTGTCGCCCAGAAGCCCGGCTTTCATGAGGTAGTAGATCAACGTCATGAGTGCGGCCACGGCGCCCGCCAGATAGGTCAGGAAAGCTGCGTTTAAGACGCTTCCTGCCGCGCTTGCCTGCATGGGTGAAACAATTCCTGAATTGACGATATGCGCCTTGGCGCGTGCACTGGCATCCCATTCGACGGGGAGTGTAATCACGGCAAAGACAAAGGCACAGGCAAACATGCCCACCCCAACAAGGATCAAGGGCTTGAAACTTAAGATGAACCCCAGGAAGAAGACCAGATAAGCAAACTGGCTGCTGAATTGGGTGACGGGCACGAGTGTCGACCGAACCACCAGCGGGAAGTACCCTTGCGCATCTTGTAAGGCATGGCCAGCTTCATGGCAGGCTACGCCGATCGCGGCAAGCGAGTTCGAGCTGTAGACATCCGGGGAGAGGCGCAACACCTTCTTTGACGGATCGTAATGGTCGGAGAGGAAACCCTCGGTTTGCTCTACCTTGACATTTAAAATGCCGTTGCTCTGGAGCATGCGTTGGGCAGCCTGGGCGCCAGTCATGCCCGAGTAGCTGGCAATCTTTGAATACTTACTGAAGGTGAACTTCACCACGAGCTGGGCGATGAGAGCCAAGAGCAGGGCTGGGGCGATCATGAGGAGGTAAAGTGGGTCAAACATCATAAAAAACTCCTTTCGTTTTCAAGTGGAACTAGTTAACCAAAATCAGCCGTCGGTTTCAAGATTTATAGGTTTTCGAGGATGGCGTCCGCTGCATGCTCGACCGCCTGACCCTCGCCCAGCAGATTGGCCGTCTCTTTTAGGGCTTGAATATTGGCTTCTCGATAGGGATGATCGGTGATCAAGCGGTAGATAATCTCGGCTGTTCGTTCGGGGGTAAAAGCCTCTTGCAGAAGTTCGGGCATGACCTCCCGATCTGCCAAAATGTTGGCAAGCCCCAGGAAGCGGATGCCCGTGACGATCCACCGGACAATAAAGGCCGAGAGGCGATTCGAGGCGTACACGGTGACCGTGGGGCAGATCATCATACAAGCCTCCAGGGAGGCTGTACCTGTGGCCACAATGGCGGCGTGAGCCTGTCGCAACACATGCCGAGCCTGTCCGTCAATAAAGACGAGGTTTGCGGGACGACGCGGAGAGGCTTTAGCGATCTCTTCAGCATACGCACGTATTTTTTGGGTCGGTGTGGGGATGATGAAGGACGCTTCCCCTTCAAGCTTGCCTTCCAGAAGCACGGCTGCTTCCAGCATGCGTGGTAAGAGGTAATAAATTTCGCTGGTTCGGCTTCCCGGCAACAAGGCAATGTGATGAACACTCTTCCAGGGCAAGGCGGGGGATGGCTCCGCGAAGGTTTTGGCGACCTCATCCACCAGGGGGTGGCCAATGAATTGGGGACGCAAGGGCGTCTCTTTGAAGAGGTCAGGCTCAAAGGGGAAGAAGCAGAGCAACTGGTCAAGAATCCGTCCAATTTTTGGAATACGCGACTGATGCCAAGCCCAGACTTGTGGACAGACATAATGGCAGGTCCGAAAACCGTGGTTGTGGGCGAATTCAGCCAGTCGCAGATTCATGCTCGTGTAGTCAATGGTCAGGACAAGATCTGGCTTCCACGCGAGCATCTCCTCTTTCACGTGGCGAGCCATGCGAAGTAAGAAGGGTAGTTTCATGAGGACGGGCGTGAACCCAATGACCGCAGTCTGATCGGTATGGTAAAGAATCTCTGCGCCAGCTTCGCGCATGCGGTCGCCCCCAAAGCCCCTGAAAACGATCGGGGTCTTCGTCTTCGCACGTAAAGCCTCCATCAGCCAGGCACCATGCATGTCACCGCTCACCTCTCCGGCGCAGATAAAGATCTTCAGCTCTTTTTTGTCCATGGCGATAGTATAGTGGTTATCCCTCTAAATTGGGAATCAAAAAGTGAAAATGCAAGGGAATAAGGGAATAGTGGAATATCGAAGATTATCCTATACGTTTCAGGAACTCCTGAACGGATTCGTAGGCTCGCCGTGCTTGCATGGCCCGTTCCTCATCATTCGAGGAGTTGCCGAACTCAACGACCTGTTGAGGACCAAAAGCCGTAACTGATGCGTACTTTTCCTTTAAAATTGCGATTGCCTTGATGATATCTGCTTCACCCATTCGCCTTTCCCACGTGGAGGCTAAACTGGCCATGCCGCCCGCGACATGTTCCAGACAGTAGCAAAAGTCATACGAATCCTTGGGTTTGTCGCGTCCACCAATGGCATGTGCCTTCATGACGAGAAAATCTGGCAACGAGGCTATGCGAAGTTGCACAGTGTTATCGGCACCGTTTACATTATGGCCTGAAAGGGGCATAGAAATTGGATCACGAAAAGCAGAGGCGCACCCATCCGCTTGAAGGACACGAAAATCTTTAATCAGTTTAGGTCTATTCTTTTGAAGCTTCACTTCTTTTGGTGCGAGGAATTCGACTTCCACCTGGATTGTTTTATAACCATCCTTCAGGTCTACATCCACGAGCAACTGAAACTGCTTTTCTCCCGGGCGATAGCGCCGCGTGTCGAGCAGCAATTTTAGCAGGTCTGCATAACGACCATCACCAAGTTTTTTGGCGTCGAGAGCTAAGTCTACATCGATGCTGCCAACATGGGCCTCCTCCGCTTTGGGCAGGAGGAGATCGGGGACCCACCCGCCGATTAAAACGACGCTATCGGCAAACGATGCCAACACCTGTCCAATATCGATGAGGACCCGATGTGCTGCCTCAACTTCTCGAGTACCGTAATCATCTTTTTGTCGGGGTTCCAGATTCATTTCTTTATTTCCTTTGCAAGCCACATCGGGCGGAGACACTGTTCCAGAATGGCATCCGCTGCTTCCTTTCCGCGTCCTCCGCAGTTCCAAAGATCCACGTAAGTCTGAACCGCGTTTGTACACGCCAAGTGGCTCTGCGGTCCATCATCTCCCTTATCAACCTGATAAAATATGCTTTCATCGTCGGGAATGAGTACCACCAGATTCTCTCCCGAGTCCACCTGTTTTGCTTCCACACCGTGTTCGAATGCCGCAAGGTTTTGCTCCTGAATATAAAGCCATATTTTAGGCTGTCGGACATTCGGTGCTTGATACTCCGCTGCCGAAAATGACGCATAGATAACATTAGCTCTTTCACACATACCCAGTTCATCCAAGGCAGCGAGAATCCTCTTATGATTAAAAAGTGAAAAGTATTTAAGCTGTTTATGTCGGCTAAAGCGATAAACATCACGCCAGGCGACAAGCAATTTCTGAGGTTCAAGTACGCGGAAGCCGCTGTCGGATAACGCTTCGATATAGGCTTCATCCCGCAAATGCCGGACAATCTTGTTGACAAGTCCGAGGCTGGGTGAAGGTATCGGTTTTTCGAAGAGCTTGAAGTGTTCAACAAGGTGGCGTTGTGTCCAGCGCATGCCTGCGTTTTCTGGGCTCAATAAAGCCCGGATCACTCGACATGCCTCCCGTGTGCTTAAATTTGCGACTGGTTTTGGAGTGTTGTGGACAGGCGGATGGCCAGAACATTCAAGATGGAGGAGGCTTGGAATATCAATCCTGTAGTTGCCCGCAAGGTCAATCCAGCCCCACCCATGTTCTTCACAAAGTTCCGTTACACGCACCGAGATGGAGGGTACAGCTAATACCATGACCGCGTCACGATTGATATTTTTTGTTAAAGATGAGCACTCGACCAGACGGGAAAACTGGCTAGGCCTGAACTCATTTTTACACACTACACACAGAAGTGCTTTGGAACCTTCAGCCTTTGGGATTGTAACGGTCAGGTCACAATGTTGCCCTTCGTGTGCATCGGTGGATGTCACATCCCAGCCGGTTAACCAGCCTATTTGTCCGAGCATCTCCTTTAGGAGAATAGAGATCGATTTTTTGAAGTCACTACCTGACAACGCTTTAATATTCACGGATTACTCCTTGTTCACGTAATCATGAACATGCCACTTTTCGTGAACACTTGCAAGCGAAAAAATCACGATCATGCATTTTTTCCATGTTTTCAGATCCCGAGAGACTCAAGTACACAAGCCTTAGAGAACGAGATCAACAACCTATAACGTATTTTCAAACTTGCTTCCGTCCTTTCTTTGGGCGGCGAGCAATGCTGTGGAAATTGTGCTGGCAGCTGGCTGAAAATTGTTTGCACCTCTTCCCGTCACCTGCTTGACCTAATTGGGCATCCTTTTAAACAATGCGAATACCTGTTACTGGGCGGAATCATCCAATTTTTCTACAGTTCCATAAAACCCAAAAGGTTCAACCGTCAAACCCCAATCATCCATTTGTAGTAGCAACCCTCCCGCATCATAGCAGGAATAATCTTTTGCACTGTCTGTCTTTGCATTTAAAATATCAACAACAGTACCCTTGCGTTTACCATGCATGAGTACGCGGTCGCCGACCTTGATCGCAATGTTTGTATCTTGATATAAAGCTGATATGACAGCGTCATCATATTTATGGGACACAACGAACTCCTTTCATTTTCAGCTTTTGCCTACTTGCTCTGGATGCGTTTTATGGCAAGGGTTAGGGCTTGGCGCATCGATGTCTCTTCGCAGCGATCGAGTTGTTCGTTTAAGGTAGAAACAAGCGAGGCGTCTCCCAAGAGGCCAAGCGCGGTTGCTGCGGCATGCCGTGTGTCAAGGGCATTTGAAGGGTTCGTAAGGGTGTTCAAGAGCGCCGGAATGGCGCGCGTGTCGCCAATCTCGCCGAGGGCATGCGCTGCTGAGGCCCGCCAGCACGGGGTCATGTCGTTGTGCATGAAGAGTACGTCTGCGTCGATCGGGTTGGGATAACCGTAGGTAAATTCGCCTGGCGAAGCTAATGCCTTCAATAATGCGGGGAGCGCTTGCGGATCCTTCAGGTTGCCCAAGGCACGGGCCATATAGAAGCAGTTCCAGTGTCGCACGGGCAGATTCTTAATGACTGGATGCTCGCCCACGAAGGCCCGCGGGAGTGGGTTCGTAACAGCCATGTAACGCAGATAGGCCTCTTGAAGCCTCGGCGTAAACGCTTGGCTGGCGCAGACCAGCGAGAGAATGTGCGATGCTCGAATCTCAGGGGTCGGTGTTCCCGCCCAAGCCGAATGAACCGTGCGAATCGCTTTGGCAATTTCGGGTGAAGCGTTGGTCGTGGAGTCTCCGAGTATCTTTAAGCAGGTCTCGACAACAGCCGACTCACCCCCTTGGTTCCGAATGACTCGGCCAATGAGTTTTTCAGTCGCATCATTTCGCAAAAAGAGCGCCCTGTCGAAATCGGTAGGAACACAGGTGATGAGATGAGGTATCAGCTCTGGATGCCCCTTCGTGCCAAATTTATCAAAAGCCTCAATGATGCGAAGATGTACAGGAGATGCATGACAGGCCATGAGCGCTTCGTGGTCGCCATACCAATGCGTGTACTTGATATAGGGTTTTAATGAAATAAACGTCGCGATAAGTGCTGCTTCCGCCTCAGACGTAGCGATCTTGCCGAGCGCATCCGCCGCAGCTTCCGCGACAAAGAGATTTCCTGTGTCGACATCGGAATGTTTCTTTAATGTTTCAATGAGCATCGGAAGCGCTTGGATATCTTTCAGGTCACCGAGAGCTCGGATGACCTCTTGGATGCACCGAGGATTAGCCGGATGATCCGCTAGGAATTTTGCGTTATCGCCCTTGTTTCGATACTGGAGGTAGCCTTGATCATCTCGAAGCGTCAAGCAGACCTTTCGGAGGGCTTCTTTGAGTGCTTCGCTGGAACCGATATGCCGCGCGGCAGCTGCCGCGCGCCGGATACTATCACGGTTTGAGCTGTTGAGTTTTTTGATCAATTCCTTCTCAACCGCGGCGAGGTCAATATTAGTTGGAGCGCCCTTCCCAGCGATCAACTGCGCGGGCGAGGCGACCTCTGTATCTAGAAGGTTGTTGAGTGCGATTGCTGCGGAAAGACGGACATGTATATTGGTGTCGGATATGTGCGTGAGCAAAGCAGGTATTGCGTGGCGTGTACCGCAGGTGCTCAGAGCCAAGGCGCAGGCTGATCTGACCTCGGGGACTTTATCCATTTTCATTTGCTCGACGAGTGCCGGTTCACTCTGAAGATCGCGGAGAAGTCCGAGACGGTTTGCTGCCGCTACGCGTTCAGCCCAGTCCCGTGACGAGAGGCTCTTCTCAATCGCTTCACGCGGCAGATCGACTCGATTGATGCTGGCGATCTCTCGGAAACGGTCAAACTGAAGTTCAGTCAATCCCGTGACCGCGGGATTGTTGCCGCGGAAACGTGTGGCGTTGAAGGTGTCGGCGAGCTTGAGAGGCTGGAAGGTGGCGGCTGCGATGAATTTGTTGGTCTGGACAAGGGCTGCGCTCTGTCGCACCGCGTGACACCCCACGCACCCCCGTGTTTCACCTGGGCGCAAAAAAATCCACGACATCTCATTTAATTCAGAGCGACCTTCGCCGTCAACAGCTTGAAAGGCGATGGCCGTATCCGCAGGGACTTCGACAGAGAAGGAGCCGTCGGGCATGATGGGAACCGTCCCGAGCTCGACAGTTTCGCTACCGGCGTGAACGATGTAGGCGTGTGATGAACGGGTGGTCAGTCCGCGGCCCGCCAAGACGCGTATTGCGCGGACATGTGACCAGCCTGCGCCGGTATTGCGGGTAAAGAAGGTGTTTTGGCAGTAGAATTTTCCCGTTGTGGCTGCCTCGTTAACATGGTTTGCGATTTGGGTAGGCTCTTTTTTTGGCCCCACGTAAACAGGGGAGTGTAGTGTTTTGCCGTCCTTGGCTTCATAAATCAGGACGGGCTTTTCATTTTCCTGGTCAGGGTCGAAAAGTCTGATTTGGTTGAACCGTCCATCTGGCACTTTCGAGCTCATGGATAAGCGAAAGCGCGAGTTTCTATTATTCTGCGTGATGAGGAGTCGATTGTCCGGTAACGCAGAGACATCGCAGGCCAGAAAGGGGAAGTTCTTGATATTGCTTTGCGGAGTGCCTGGACGTCCGACCGCGACACCGGCACCTGTGACATAGGCCAGTCGTCCATCCGGCATCGGGGCAGGGCTGCCAAAATTGATGGCGCGCAGACGGTTCCCTGCGGCAGGGCCGAGATCGAGTCCAAACTCCGTGTACCCATGTGAGCCGCTGGGATGGATGGCATGGAGCATGGTCTCCACCTTGCCGCGATCAAAAAAGTTATCCGAGCGCAAAATCATGATGCGTCCATCTGGCATGACACGCGGTTCATTGTCAAAGACGAAGGTGCTCGTCAAGACCTTGATGTCGCTGCCGTCATTCTTCATGGTGAATAAGGCACGTGACGGGGGATTGTGATACTCCTCATAGAAGCCGCAGCGGGTGGAACTGAAGACGATGCGGCCATCCGGGAGGGCTTCGGGGTCGATATCATGATAGTTCCCAAAGGTTAATTGCCGGACGGTTCCGCCTTTCACAGGTACAGCATAAATATGGTAAAAGGCATCACCTTGTGCGGCCATTGAAAAATAGATAATCTGTCCATCGAAGGAGACGGTTGGCGTGCTGAGGGCTCCTGTTCCTGCATCCACGAGGATCCTCGGTGTCGCATCAGGACGTGCCGGGCTCAGCAGGCAGAGGGTTCGTCCCACCTTCACAGGGGCAGGGAGGTCGTATTCAGGGAATGCGCGCGTGTGGCCTGGGTTGAAAATGAGGATGGAAAGGTTTTCACTCGGGGTCTTCCCTTGCCGCATCGTGAGGACAGGCGTACAGTCATTTTCAATATAGAGGATGCTGCCAGGCCATTTGAAAGTAGCAGGTGGCGGATCTTCCTTGGTTTCGTCCGTGCGTCCCAAGGGCTGAAGTTTTGAAGGCACGGGTAGCTCTCCCCAGGGAGCGCAGCTGTAGTCTCCAACCTCCTTGGCGGGCTTCCAGTGCTGGTCGTTGAAATCTCGTTGGATCCAGTTCGGTTCGGCTTTCGCGGTGCAACGCCAGGAGGCTGAACTAGCCAGTTCCTTGGTCACGCCATCGGCGTGTTTGACAACGAGTTTGAGGATAAGCCCTGCAGACCCCGGGGCAGTGTTGACCGCTTGGACAGCGATGACATTTTCACCGAGGACCAAGAGCGAGGCGACATCAAAGCGGTTGGGCTTATTCCAATCCTCAGGATTCGTTGTGCTACTGCCGACAAGTCGACCATTGATCGATATTTCATACAGGTTGTCAGCCGTGATAATGAGATGGGCTTCTTGAACGGGGGAACGTTCTGAAACGGCAATGTTCGAGCGGAAGAAGACCGAGCCTGCAGGAGGTTCACCACTCTTTTGTTTAGCGGTCGGCGCGGCCCAGATCCACTTGGTGCCCTGCCAATCCACGCCAGCCAGTGCGGCGGTTGCTGTAAAACAACCTAAAATCAGGATGCCCCAGTAATGCTTGGCCATCTCTTCCCCTTTTAACAGTTAGCTAAAATCCCAGTTTAATCCCCAAATAATATTTCGTCCTCTAGAATATGTGCAGACGTCAAAAAAGTCAATCGCGAATTCCAATTTCAAGATCGGCAACAGCCGAGAACTAAGAGGGCGTAGAAGGTGTGTTCGACATCGCCCTC
>CAYWNP010000045.1:0-16153 GCA_964459675.1 uncultured Akkermansia sp.
AGTACACTTTTGACTTCTGACTTTTCATTTCTCAAATGGCGGAGAGGGAGGGATTGGCGCTCTATCGCTGACGCTCATCGCTCTCGTCCGGGTTACCGGCCGAGCCTCAAAATCGCGGTCGCCCCGCGCGAGTACGCTTGGGCTTGGCGCTCTTTTGTTCGAACCGAGGTTCTCATCCCTCCCTAAAAGCAAAGAAGTCAAAAGCGAGTACACTTTTGACTTCTGACTTTTCATTTCTCAAATGGCGGAGAGGGAGGGATTCGAACCCCCGGTACCTTGCGGTACGTATGATTTCGAGTCATGTGCATTAAACCGGGCTCTGCCACCTCTCCGTGTGAAAAATGAGTGTTCAGAATAACTGATTTGTGGCAAAATGGTCAAGTGTCATTTTTGCAGATAATGGATTTTATCTTTTCTCCATGAAGCGAATCTTATTTATTACATCAAAGGTCTCTTGTCCGTGGGTCGGTGGAAGCTATCGTATCCGTCATACACTGGAGGCGCTGGTCTCTCTGGGATATGAGGTGGATCTCGTGACGATCCCGTCTGACAACACCTATTCCTTGGAGGGTGTCACGGTCTATGAAGTGCCGCGCCTTCCTTTTTGCAAACGGTTGCCAGAGGGGCCCTCTATCCGTCGATATCTCTTAGACTTCTTTTTGCTCTGCAGGGCTGTGTTTCAAACGGGACATACCCATTACGAGTTAATCCATGGCGTGGATGATTGCGGGGTCATCGCAGGGTTCGCGAGTGGCTTATCAAAGGCCCCTTTCATTTATGAAATACAGGGCGAGTCAGACAGTGCGCACATTTCGCCCGTCCGCCGGGCGCTCCGTCGCCTGGTCTCGATCTTTAATCGCTGGGCTTTGAAGCGCGCGGATGTTGTGATCGCGGGCGATATGGATGTTGTCGCGCTCTTGGCGCAATGGGGACGCGGGGCGCGTGTGAGCGTCATCCCTGACATCCCCTCCGTCACGCAGGAGGTGAGCTTCCCTGAACAGAATTATGCACGCGCAAAATATTGCGCGGGTGGTAAAATTCTGGTGACCTGCGTAGGTTCCTATCGCCATTTTAAAGGTCTGGATCTATTCTTTAATGCCATGCCTCGGGTCTTGAGTAAGCAGGCAAACGTCCGTTTCGTGGTGGTGGGTGCTGCGGAGGCGGTGATCAAAAAGATGAAACAGGCTGTTGCGCGTGCAGGTATTGATCACGCCGTCGAGTTCACAGGTTGCCTCCCCTCCAATGAACTGGTTGCGTTGCTCTCGGTCTCTACGGTGTTGGTGGCGCCAACCCGTGTCGGGGCGGCTGTGCCACTGAAGGTGCTCGATTATATGGTGGCGGCCAAACCGATTGTCGTCCCAGACACGCGTGCTTATCGGACGCTCCTCTCGCGCCGTAACGCTCTGGTGGTCCGCCCTGAGCCAGAGGCCCTGGCAGAAGCTATCGTGTGTGCGTGCTCCAAGCCACAACTTGCGGAGGAGCTGGGGCAGAAGGCTTTTGAGACGTTGAGCGAAGAGAATCGTACACCCCAGGCATTCCAAGAGTCGTTACGGCGGTGCTATGGCTATGTGACGGGCCAGATGGAAGGGGAGGGCGTTGGGAAATGAAAAGTCCTCTCTTTAATGTGCAAGAGCTTGCAGCGTGGGCCAGAGGCGAGTGGACAGGGGGAGCTCTCTCTGTCAGCGGTTTCTCCAAGGACACTCGTACGTTGAAAGCCGGCGATCTTTACGTGGCGATCCGTGGGGAGCGTTTTGATGGCCATACCTTTGTGCAGAAGGCCTTTGAGTTGGGCGCAGTCGCCGCTTTGGTGGATCTCGACTGGAAGCCAGAAACAGGTTTGGCTGGTCTCCCGTTGCTTCGTGTACGAGATACGCGGAAGGCGTTACAGGACATGGCACGCGCGTGGCGCATGAAGTCCTCGGCCCTTATCATCGGGCTCACAGGAAGTTCCGGAAAGACGACGACCAAGGAGATGACGGCCGCCGCGCTTTCAGGGGGTGGTGTTGTCTGCGCGACAGAGGGCAACTTGAATAACGATATCGGTTTACCCTTGAGTCTACTGAAGCTGTCGCCAGAGACCCCATTTGGCGTGTTTGAGGCAGGGATGAACCATCGGGGCGAGATCAGCGCGCTCGCGGATGTGCTGAGGCCTCAGGCCGCTGTGATCTCGAGTATCGGAAATGCGCACATTGAATTTTTAGGTTCGCTTGAAAATATTGCAGAGGAGAAGGCTGATCTGCTGCGTGTGTTACCGAGAGATGGCTTTGCAGTCATGAGCCTTGAGACCACCTGTTTTCCCCTTTTGGCTCGCGCCTCCACGGCACCCGTGGTCACTACTTCCTTTGTGACACGGGATGCTGATTTCTTCGGCGAGCTGGTCGATCTTGAGCGCGGCCTCTTTCGTATCTATGAACGCAACAACGCAGAGCCCATTGAGTGTTCATCTGTTTTGCCCGGACTACACAACGCATCGAATGCACTTCTAGCCTTTGCAACTGCACGGCGTGCCGGCGTTGCAGCACAGGCCGTTGTTGAAGGGTTGAAGCGACTGGTCATGCCCGGGAAGCGGTGGGAAGTGATCGAACGCAAGGGCGTCACGATTGTGAATGATGCGTACAATGCGAATCCAGATAGCATGCGTGCGGTGCTTAAAACCTTCATGGCGTTGCCCTGCAAGGGACGGCGCATTCTTGTGCTCGGCGACATGCGTGAATTAGGGACGCACAGTGAAGCGCTTCATCGAAGCGTGGGCTGTGATGTTGCGACAGGCGCGCCTGACCTCTTTATTGCTGTGGGCGAGCAGGCGACAGCCTTCATGGCGCAGGAGGCTATTGCGCGCGGACTCCCTGCTACACGTGTGAAGCTTGCGAAGACGACACAGGAGGCAGCTTTATTTCTTTCTGATTTTGTACGTGAAGGTGATAGCGTCTTGTTGAAAGCCTCGCGTGGAATGGCGTTGGAGACTATTTTGAATGAATGGAAAATATGATCGTGTCCGTGCACTCGTGTTGGGTGGCTCCATCAGCGGTGAATGGGCCGCACGCTTAGTACTGGCGCAAGGCGGACGTGTCACGTTGCTCGATGAGAGTGAAGGAACAAAGCTTGCGGAGGTTGCTGAACGTGTGCGTGCTGCTGGCGGTGACGTATTGTTTGGCAAGCGGGCATTGCCGGAAGGCGACTACGATGTTTGCGTAGCAAGCCCGGCCTTTGCGCTGAGCCATGTGTGGATCCGTGCATGCCAGGAGCGAAACATTCCAGTGATTTCGGAGTTGGAACTCGGCGCTTGCTATTGGCGTGGCAAGATGATTGCCATTACAGGAAGCAAAGGAAAGAGTTCGCTGGTGAAGTTCTGTTCCGACACCTTGAACCTTGCAGGTCTGCCCGCATCGCCCGCAGGCAACTATGGAATTCCTCTTTGTCAGTTAGTGATGGAGAACTCTGATCTGGCGTGGGCCGTGGTGGAGGTCAGCTCCTTTCAGATGGAGCACTCGCCGACGTTTCATCCGCAGATCGCCTTGTTGCTCAACTTCCAGCCTGATCATCTCGACCGCCATGCTGACCTTGCGGAATACAAGGAGCTCAAGTTCCGCATGTTTGCAAATATGAACGGGAATGATTATGCCTTGTTGCCTGCTGGGCTGGAAGACGAGGGGCTGATGAACCCGCAGGTGCCCTGCTCTCGTTTTGGAAGCGAAAAAACGAGCGACTGGTGCTACGAGCAGGGGACGATTGTGCATCGTCAGTCCCCTTTACGGATAGCGATACAAGAGACGTGGTTCGATAATGCCATCCTCGGGGTGGCTGCTGCTGCGGCAAGTGCGATTCTCTTGCGGGGGGGGGTTCCCAAAGAGGCTGTTGTTCAAGGGTTTAAAACATTCAAGCCTCTTTCGCACCGGGTTCAGATCATTGGCACGGACGCAAAGGGGGTGACCTGGGTGGATGACTCAAAGGCAACAAGTCTGACCGCCATGGCTGCTGCCCTTCAGATGGTGAAAAAACCGGTTCGATTGATTGCTGGCGGGCTTCTCAAAGAAAAAGATTTATTTTTCTTAAAAGATTTGCTGACACAGACTACCCAAAAGGTGTATCTTATTGGTCAATGTGCAGGGGAGATGGAAGATGCTTGGGCATCAACTGTTCCCTGCGAAATTTATGGAACGATCGATCGTGCTGTCGCTGCTGCGGCTCAGGAAGCTCAATCACATGAGACGGTCCTGTTGTCGCCAGGAACAGCAAGCTTCGATCAGTTTAGCAGCTATCGGGAGAGAGGAGAACGTTTCACACAATTGGTTCGCGCAGTTGCGAATCTGTGAGACAGTCACTTTTCCGTGGCGGAGTGTGAGGAGAGTTATGAAAAGTTGTTCTATCATTCGTACCGTAGCAAGTGCAGGGCTGGTCGCAAGCTTTATGCTGATGCAAGGATGTTCTTATTTTGGGTTTGGCGAAAAGACTGAGGCACCACCAGTAGTTCCGCCGCCTGTTGAAGTGACTCCTCCGGAACCTGTCGTTGAGCCAGAGTTGAAGATTGTTCCCGCGACAACCGCTTATAAGGTTGCTTCCGGCGATACGATTTCGGGCATTGCTACGCGTTATGGTCTGCGTTGGCAGGACGTTGTTGCTGTGAACCCTGGGATCACCCCCAACAAGATTCGTGTCGGTCAGACCATCCAGTTGCCTGGTCAGGTGGATCTCTCCAAGCACGTTGTAGCGCCTAAGAAGGTTGCTGGACCTAAAGTCTCCGCACCCAAGACCACTGCGCCTAAGACCGCAAAGGCTGTTCCCGCAGGACCTGGAACAGCTTATGTCGTGAAGAGCGGCGATCAACTCGGAAGCATTGCCAAGCGCCATGGCGTGAAGTCGGATGCGATTCGCAAGGCCAATGGTTTGACGAGCGATAAGCTCTCGGTTGGCCAGAAGCTCACGATCCCTGGCGCTGCAAAGAAGGGTGACGAGAAGAAGGTCGAAGCCCCTGTTGCAGAGCCCACGCAGACTCCTGCTGAAGTGAAGCCGGTCGAACCTGTTACGCCTCCGCCTATGGACACGAACACGACCGTCACTCCTGTCGTGGCTCCTGCAGATCCCGCAGCTGTCGCGCCAGTGACACCCGTTGCAAAGCCTGCTAATACCCAGACTTATACAGTGAAAGAGGGCGAAGATCTCTATGCTGTTGCAATCCGCTGGGGCGTGAGCCCGAGCGACCTGAAGACACTGAACAATCTGACCTCCACAGACCTTAAGGCTGGGATGGTACTCCAGATCCCCGCTAGCGCACAGTAAGTGCGTGTAGCCCCTATGAAGAAGACCCTGACAGTTTTATTGTTGACGGTGGTCATTCTTCTGGGGGTGGGAATTGTTTTGGTGGCGACGGCTAGTAACGTACGGGCTCAAAGTATATACAAGAGCCCGTACGCTTTTTTTTATAAGCAACTCATGTGGCTGGGCATAGCGACCGTCATCGGGTTTGTCGCCAGTAGATTTGATTACCATCTCTGGAAAAAGCACCCGATTCTGCCGATCCTCTTTTATGCCGCGATCGTCATCGCGCTGACCCTCGTCGTTTGTCCAGGGATTCGAAAGCTCGTGAACGGCAGTTATCGGTGGCTCAATCTAGGGCCGCTACGTGTCCAGCCGAGCGAATTTGCGAAATTAGCGATTGTGATTTGTCTTTCCGTTTGGATGGATCGGATCGGTTGGCGGGTGACCCAGTTTTTGAGAGGCGCACTTGTTCCTGCTCTTATGATTGGAGGCATTGCTATTCTCCTCTTGGCAGAACCTGACTTTGGTGCAACCATGGTTATCGGCGTATTGGGTGTCGGTATTCTTTTTGTCTCAGGGGTGCGTCTCTGGCACCTTTTCCTGCTCGGGTGTGCAGGCATCCCTCCTGTGTTAACGCTCCTTTGTTTGAATGAAAATCGAATGAGTCGACTGATGGCCTTTTTTGAGGGTGTAGGTGACTCGACGGCAGCTCATCAGGTCAAGCAGTCAATGATCGCCTTTAATTGCGGTGGACCTTGGGGTGTTGGCTTCAATGAGAGCATTCAGAAAAATTTTTATCTTCCTGAGGCCCACACGGATTTTATCTTCGCGATCGGCGGGGAAGAGTTCGGCTTTGTCTTCTCTATCTTTGTTGTGATTGCCTTTATTGTCCTTCTGGCGTGTGGCGTACTGATTGCCATCCGTGCGCCAGATCGCCTCGGCTGTCTTTTGGCCTTTGGCATGATACTCCTGCTCATCTTCCAAGCGGCATTCAATATTGGAGTGGTGACCAACTGTCTGCCCACCAAGGGACTCGCCTTGCCCTTCCTGAGTTATGGTGGAACCAACCTGGTGACGGCACTCTTTGCCGTAGGTACGCTCATCAATATCGGTATGCATATTGACGTCTCCGACGAACGCCTCCATACTCACCTCGCCCGCGATGCGGTGAATACGATTTGATGGACAAAAAAAGAAGGGGCGGATCTGTCTGATCCATCCCTTCTTTTTTTATCTGTCGGGTTAAGCGTTTTGCTTATACTTTGCCTTCAAGCTTCCAGGGTGCACGGGATTCGCGGCCCAGCATGGCGTTCGCGATCGGGTCACCGATGATCTGCTCGGTCTTATAGTCCCATGTGAGCTTGCGGCCTGTAAACATCGCGACCTGTCCGAGATGCCCCACGCTGGTGATGCGATGAGAGATTTCGGCGGGTGTGAGCGTCATCGTGCGATTCTTGACGGCGTCAATGAATTCGCGGAAGTGGCCGCCGTTGGGCAACAGGCGAAACTCGCCTGGTTCCGGCTGCATCTCCCAGATCTTTGGATTTGAGGTTGCCTGACCGCCTCGGCTCACCCAGACCCACTCTCCGTTTTCACCGATCCAGCGTGCGCCCATCCCTTTTTCGAGCTGACTGGCGTTTGCAACAACAACGTCGAGTCCATCCTCGTACGTGCAGGTGTAACGATAGGAGGTGGGCGAGTCATAGATGCCCTTCCCATCATCAAACTCCATGCCGCCACTGGTAATCGTCGCAGGCCCGATCCTGTCCTTGCCGGCAGCCCAGAGGCCGATATCGCAATGGTGGCAGATCCAGTCCATCATCTGTCCGCCGCCCCAGTCGAGCACCCAGCGCCAGTTCCAGTCAAAGACCCCTTGATAAGGTCTGAAGGGAGCGGGGCCGACCCAAAAATCCCAGTCCAGTCCTTCGGGGATCGGCGCGTTAGGCGTCGGCGCACTTCCACGTCCACCATTGGGTAGACCAATCTCAATGCGTTTGACCTTGCCGATCCGTCCGTTCTTCACCAGTTCAACTGCTTTACGGAAGTTGCTTGTAGAGCGTTGCCAGCTTCCCGCTTGAAAAATACGGCCATTGGCCTTCAAGGCATCCACAACGGCACGACCGTCGCGCAAGTTGTGCGAAAACGGCTTCTCGCCATAAATATCTTTGCCACGCGTGGCCGCATAGCACTCAATGGCCGCATGCCAGTGATCGGGCGTGGCGACCATCACCGCATCAATGTCCGGACGGTCCAGAAGTTCACGGAAGTCTTTATAGACAAGACAGTCTTGATTGCTGTACTGCTTGTCCACGCGACTCTTAAAAGTATCGGTACGCTTCTTGTTGACATCACAGCAGGCGCGGACATGAACATCTTTCATGCCGAGGAACTGGCCCATATTGCCGCTGCCTTGGCTGCCGACGCCGATGGCGCCCATGACGATCTTGTTGCTGGGTGCATTCTGCCCCAACACATGTGAGGGCACAATGTTGAAGAGCGCGATGGAAGCACCTGTGGATTTAAGGAATTGACGACGGGAGAATGAGGGGTTCATAAGAGCTCCTTTACTTGATCTCGGTTGCGGTTTTCTGGATCGTGTCGAGCAAGGCTTTAGGGACACCTTTTTCTTTTTTCGATTTGGGCGGGATCTTTAAACCTTCAAACTGCTTGTCGTACAGGTGGAGGTAGAGCTTCTTTGCTACAGCTGCCTGAGGGGAATCAAAGACGGATTGCAGGAGCGCAAAGGTGTCTACGTTGTTTGCAAGGAAGAGGCGTGCGGCGATTGTTTGTTGCTGCTTCTCGTCCTGAGTATACGCAAAGAGTGCGAGGAGAGCCGTCTTTGACGGTGGCTTGTAGGAACAGAGCGTTCGCAGGGCCTCTTGTGTTAAATCATTTTCAGAGGCAATGAGCTTAAGGAACTCCGGCTCGAAGGAATCATCCTTGAAGCGTTGCATCATGGAAAAGAATACACCGCGTGTGGCCTTATTTGAGGCCTTCTGCCAGGTGGCGAGAATGAGCGCATCGCGTGGGGCAGGCTCCATGTCTTTGACTGCTGAGAGGAGGGTCTGCTCAGCAGGGTTGATGTCCTCTTCGTGCACCTCTTGCAGTTGGGCAATGAGCGTCGGCACCTGGGCTTCGGTCACCACTTTACGTAGATTCCGCCACGCAACCCCGCGAACCTCTCCCGTTTCAGTTTTACGGGTGTAGGGTAGCAAGATAGTGAATGCTTGGGGCGTGTCTCGGTCACCAATCAGATCCAGTAGTGTCGCTTGGTTGAGCTTTGAAGCGAGAAGCGTTGCTTCTGTTTTCGGATCAGTTATTGAGATGAGGACATTTCGTGCCGCAAGCGCAATATCAGGGCTTCGTTCAAGGGCGGCCAGCAGGAAAGGAATATCTTCGAGCGTGGCTAAGGACACGAATCCCGAGAGCCCGGTACTCGCAAAGGCTTCATCTGTGTTGGCGGCCTCCTGCTTAAAGAGAGGAATACATTGCTTATCCTTACGCGTGGAGAGGGCGGTTAAGATCAGAAGCTTTGTAGCTTTGTCGGAAACGTTCTGATAAGCCTCGAGCAGGGCAGACGTCTGAAGACTCCCTGCGCAACTCATGGCGACTTCACGTACCTTTTTGTCTGCGGCGACAATGTATGTTGAAAAGCATTTCGGATCTTTTTGAATGTCGCGATAAGCTTTGACACAGGCGTTTTCGGGTGTCGGGACAATGGACGTGAGTGCGCCACGCTTGTCGCCCTTCGCATCGAGGATACGCATGGCCTGCGCACGGGTCATCGGGTCTTCTAAGCAGGTTGCGACAACCTCCGCAGTAAGCTGATCCGCATAGGGGGTCAGCAGGCGGAGCAGTGCATATTTGCCATAGAGCGTGGTCTCCTTCTGGGTGAGGAGCGCCGCCAGCTTGGCAATGCTTTGCTTGCGCAGAGCGTCGTCTTGGGTGTTGACCAGTTGGTTGACACCTGCACTAAAACAGGATGAGAAGTCCTTCTCGCTGGCCTGTGTCATTTTTGCAAGCAACTCGTCAGAGACAACGGTAGTTACAGGCTCTGCGGCACACGTAACCTGAGCGCACAGACAGAGTGCGGTGAATAGATAAAAAGATTTCATGAGACTCCCTTATTTAATTTCGCCAGCAGCCCATTGGGTGGCCAGAAGGATATGTGCGAGACGTTGTGGCTCCAGATAGGCGCGCTGATCATGGGCGAACGAGGTATAGAAGACCCGTCCTTTGCCCTCGGTGCGCGTCCAGGAGACAGGGTAATCATTTGCCTCTTTGTTGTTCTGGCTTCCCACATTTGATTCTGCAGTGGTCTTATCTGAAAAATCAAGAGAGACAAGGACATTCATCTTTGAACGGTCGCAGAAGGGCTTCGCGCTTTGATAGATCTCATCGCTGATCTTGAAGGGACCCTTGCCAAAGGGCGCAACGAGCGGTGATGCAGGATCATCAATCTTGAACTGCCACGTGCCGTTGCTTCCCCAAGGATGACCGCCGAAGAGCGCACCCGTCATAAAGCAGAGTGTATCGCTCCCCTTGAAATTATCTGCGCCACCATGGAGGACAACATAACCCTTTCCTCCGCGCACGAACTCGGTCAAGACCTTCTCAAGGTCGTATTCTTTGTATTTGAGGCCGGTCGTATTGTTCAAGACGAGAATATCATACTTGGCCAGGTTCTCTGCAGAGAGAGCTGCGTAGTTATTCGAAAGGTCGGCCTTAAAATAGCCCTTCTCCGTGGTGATCTCATACATTGCATTCCCGTACTCGATGCTCTTGCCATGCGCAAAACCTTCGCAGCGCCAGAAGACGAGGATCTTCTTGGGCGAAGCTGGCTTGGCGAGCTTGAGGCCGTCAATCAACTCCGCGATCTTTGTGCGATCTTCGGCAGGGATTGGCTGCGGCGCAAACTCTTTCTTAACTTTAGGCTGCGCCTTGGCAGGTGCAGGCTTGGCGGGTTGCTGTGCCCCGGCAGTCATCGCGAGAACGAGTGATACGGTGAGTAGAGACTTAGTCATAAAGGATCCTTCCTGTAATATTATATGACACGAGCCCCTTTGTCTCGTAATCATTGGTTGAACTATAACAAAATGAAGGGGAAGTGGTAAACACTAATTTTGTTTGTCAATAATGAGACGATTTTATACAATGGTGACAATTTGACCCTATTGGTGGAGGTTATTATGCCATCTGGATTTTTTGACCGTCTCTATGCCCGTATTGATAAACTGGATCCGGAGAGTCTGCAAGCACAGATGCTGCGACTCTCTCAGGAGCGTATCTTTCTTGAGGCTATTTCTCAGACCATTCAGGAGGGTGTCCTCGTTATTGACAACGAAGGGCGTTTGCTCTATGCGAATCATGCCGCTGAGAAGATGACAGGGATTGAGTATGCGCGAACCAAGGGCAGGTCTGTCCTGCGGTTGCTGCGTGACTGGGACTGGGAGCACTTGCTGGAGGTTCATGCGGAGGGCGGGGAGGCGCAGAGCGAGTGGATGCGGATGGTGACGCGCGAGATCGAAATCAATTATCCGACGCATCGGTTTATTCACTTCTATGCCATGCCCTTCAACGGACCGGATGCAAACGTCAAGAGTGTCCTGATTATTTTGCGCGATGTCTCGAACGAACGTAAGCAGGAGGCCTCGGTGATCGAGTCAGAGCGTATCAACGCGATCAAGAATCTGGCTGCCGGATTGGCCCATGAGATCGGTAATCCGCTCAATGCGCTCAACATCCACCTGCAGTTGCTCTCGCGTGAGCTGAAGGACGTCAAGGATGAGGCTGTGCGCAAGTCGCTCCAAGAGATCACGGACGTCGCACGCTCAGAGATTGCACGCTTAGATGCCATCAATACCCAGTTCCTTGGCGCGATACGTCCATCGAAGCCCATGTTGGCGCCTGAGCAGCCGACCGAGGTACTGGAGGAGACCCTAAAAATTCTGAAGACGGAGTTCAAGAACAGGGCCATTCAGGTCTCTGTGGATATCCCTGAGTCGGTTCCCGCAGTTCGCCTCGATCGCCAGCAGATCAAGCAGGTCTTCTTCAATCTGATCAAAAACGCGCTGGAGGCGATGCCCGACGGAGGCTCGCTGAAAATTGTCTTTGGCGTCGGCGATGCTTTTGTGGAGATCGCTTTCATGGACTCGGGTGTGGGCATCCCGCAGGAGGAGCTCAGTAGCATTTTTGAGCCCTATCATACGACAAAGAAAAAAGGTAGCGGTTTGGGCCTGATGATCGTCCAGCGCATTGTCGAGGACCATGGGGGCGAAATTGAGGTCGCCAGCAAATTGGGGCAGGGGGCCTGTTTCAAGATACGCCTTCCCCGTAACGAACGCCGTGTCCGTATGCTAAAAGAATCGAAGGAATAAGGGCTCTAGTGATGTCGAATGAACGAAAAACAAAGCAAGTAACAGTGGGTAAAAGAGTACCCCCTTGCCGCTATCCAAGCCCGAAGAACGCTGCACCGGATGCAGCGAAGATACAGGACTTTGTCGCCACGCATGCAAAGAAAATCGTGACGGTATCACATGTCCATGAGGCACTGAGTGAATACATGCCATCCGTGCAACGAGCATTTAATAAAGAGGGGTTTACGTTCCTAACCGATCAAGAGTGCCCGAAAATCTTGAAATCAGGACAATTGTTACTCTGGCCGCTAGAAGAGCAAGTGCCTCAGCGGTTGGTGGCTCGCCCAGTGAACCCTACGGCTGCTTCTCAAGAGCGAAAAAGTGTTGTCGAGCAAAGACGGAAAGAGGTGTCTAAACACACGGGGCATGAAGAAAAGGCAAAACTCGGGCAATTCCTAACACCGCGTGCGACGTCCGAGTTTCTTGCCTCTTTGTTTGATGGGACCGAAATTAAAGAGTGCAGGTTGCTTGACCCTGGCGCAGGAATTGGTTCGTTAACAATTGCCTTTTTGGGAAATGAGAGGTTACAGTTTGACACCATTAAAATAACGGTGTGTGAAATTGACACAAAACTACATCTTGATCTGGCTAAAACATTGGAAAACACCGATACCGAAATTATCACGAATGATTTTATTGAGACGGCGGTTAATTGGTTACAGTTTGAGACAGAGAGACGATTTACCCATGTCATTCTTAATCCTCCTTACAAGAAGATTTCTGCCTCCTCTTCGGCAAGAAACTTGCTTCGGTGTGTAGACATTGAGACGGTCAATCTCTATTCAGCTTTTGTCGCGCTGAGTATAAAACTACTTGATGACGGCGGCCAACTCGTTGCCATTATTCCGCGTAGCTTTTGCAATGGACCTTACTACAAGTCATTTCGAAAACTGATTTTAAGAGAGACGGCAATCAAGCAAATCCACTTGTTTGATTCGCGAAAATCAGCGTTTAAAGATGATAACGTCTTGCAGGAGAATATCGTTATTAAGCTTGAAAAGCGTGCAAAACAGGGTGATGTTTTGATTTCGATGTCCGTAGATGACACCTTCCATGACTATCATGTGAGTTCCTTTGCGTTCACGGAAATTATTAAACCGTTAGATAAAGAGCAATTTATACACATCCCTACATCATGCGCTCCCTGCCAGCTTGACCAGTTACCCGGACTTACTTATTCGTTGCGTGATCTGGGGGTATCGGTGTCAACAGGTCCAGTTGTTGATTTCAGAGTGAAGGATTTCTTGAGCCGTCTGCCCACGCGATCAACAGCTCCATTGTTGTATCCAGCGCACTGTGGTCTGAATACAAGCGTATGGCCAAAGCAAGATATCAAAAAGCCGAATGCACTGATTATATCTGAACAGACGAAGAAGTGGCTATTCCCTCTGGGCTATTATTGTGTTGTTAAGCGATTTTCATCGAAAGAGGAGAAACGCCGCATTACGGCGAGCGTTATTTTGCCCGAAACGTTCGGAGATGTCTTAGGGCTCGCGTTTGAGAATCACCTGAATGTTTTTCATGAGAACAAAAAGGGAATTCCAGCAGCATTGGCTTATGGGCTCTCCGTTTATCTGAACACATCTTTTGTGGATAATTACTTCCGTTGCTTTAATGGGCATACACAAGTGAATGCAACCGACTTGAGGCAATTGTTTTATCCGTCCCGGGAAACACTCATCAAACTCGGGAAATGGGCCATGTCTCAAGAAGAATTGACAGAAACGAACGCCACAAGCTATTTAAGAAAGGTACTGTTATGAGAAAGACCAAGGTCAAAGAGGCTCTCGCTATATTGAAAACATTTGGGTTACCTCGCGAACAGCAGAATGAGCGTTCAGCGTTATCGCTTTTAGCGTTGCTACATCTCTCGCCAGATAAAGAGTGGCATGAAGCAGAAGCTCCACTGATGGGGATCACGCCGATTATGGATTGGATGAAGGCGACGTATCGAAAAAAGTACATGCCGAATACGCGCGAGACGATTCGTCGGCAAACGATGCATCAATTTGTGTCAGCGGGAATTGCACTTTATAATCCGGATGATCCCAGTAGGGTGGTTAATAGTCCACATGCTGTTTATCAGATTAGTCCTCCAGCCTTGTCAACACTTTCGGCATACAATACGCCGGAATGGAGTGCTAAGTTGAAGGACTTTTTAAGTGCACAAACCAGCCTTGCAGAGCAGTACGCAAAGCCGCGGCAGATGAAAAAGGTTCCTATTTCTGTCTGTTCGGAGTTGATCCAGTTGAGCCCTGGAAAGCATAGTCAACTGATAAAGAATATTGTGGAAGATTTTGCCGGCTATTTTGTCCCCAAAGGCAAACTAGTTTATATCGGGGATACAGGACAGAAACAAGGATATACAGACAAGGGCTTGCTCAAGAAGTTAGGGATTGAACTTAATGAGCATGGAAAGATGCCTGATGTGATGTTTTATTGTCCTGAACGGCAGTGGTTGATATTGGTGGAGGCGGTCACGAGTCATGGGCCTGTAGATGGAAAGAGGCATAAAGAATTGTCGAACCTTTTTGCTGGTTCGCCAGCTGGAATCGTTTATGTGACGGCCTTCCCCAGCCGGTCGGTCATGAGTCAATATAGTGGAAGTATTGCATGGGAAACCGAAGTATGGGTGGCAGATGCACCAACTCATCTGATCCACTTTAATGGAACACGATTTTTAGGACCATACAAATGAATAAACCCATGATCTTAGTTGTAGATGATGACCGCAACACGCGCGAGGGATTGCAACGGGCGTTGCAGCGGCATTATGAGGTCCGGATGGCTGAGGGCGCCGATGCTGCTTTGGCGATCTTGGCGCAGGAGCCGGATGTGGCGCTCATGCTTTCGGACTTGCGGATGCCAGGTGTAGACGGGCTTGGCCTGCTGAAGAAGGTGAAAAAGCTCTATCCGGAACTGCTCTGCGTCCTGCTCACGGCGTATGGCTCTGTCGAGACTGCTGTTGATGCGATGCGTCAAGGGGCGTATGACTTTTTGATGAAGCCTGTGGATCTTGACCATCTGGATATGCTGGTCGCACGTGCATTGAAGACACGTGCCTTGGAGCGTAAGGTCGAGACGTTGGAGACCCAGCTCAATGAGCGGTTTGGCTTAGAGCAGATTGTTGGCGAGTCTCCCGTGATGAAGAAGGTCTTTGATATCATCCGATACACGGCGCCTACGCAAGCGTCTGTCTTGATTCAAGGACCGAGCGGAACCGGCAAGGAACTGGTCGCGCAGGCGATTCATCGGCTGAGTGGACGTAAGGGCGCCTTTGTGGCTGTCCATTGCGCGGCGCTTTCGGAGACGCTTCTGGAGAGCGAATTGTTCGGCCATGAGAAGGGTGCCTTCACCGGTGCCACCTTGCAGCGCAAAGGACGCTTTGAGCTGGCAGATGGTGGCACACTCTTCCTGGATGAGATTTCGGAGATCGAGCCGGCGATGCAGGTGAAGTTGCTCCGTGTGCTGGAGGAGCGGAACTTTGAGCGGGTCGGCGGCGAAGAGAGCATCAGCGTGGATATTCGCATCATCGCAGCGACCAATCGCGATCTCTCTGAATACGTCAAACAGGGCAAGTTCAGGGAGGATCTCTTCTTCCGCCTCAATGTCGTGGACATCGTGTTGCCGTCTCTGAGGGATCGGGCAGGGGATATCCCGCTCCTGGCGGTCCGCTTCCTGAAGGAGTACGCCGAGCGTAACAATAGACGCGTGATGGGACTGACCCCAGCGGCGATGACGCTGTTGTCGAGCTATGCGTGGCCAGGCAATGTGCGTGAACTGCGCAATACGCTTGAAAAGATGGTGGTGCTCTCCCAAGCGGAAGTTTTGGATGTCAACGAGGTGCCCCTGAATATCCGGGAGTCTGTCCGGCATACTGAAAACCAAGTGACCGAGTCTGTTTTGGTGGATGGTTCGCTGGCAGATACGGAAAAACAGAAGATTCTTGCTGTCCTCAAAAAGAACCATGAGAACCGGACACGTGCCGCAGAGGAGTTGGGAATCAGTCGCCGAACACTCCATCGGAAGTTGAGAGAGTATGGTGTGAGCGAGAAGGGCGCTATAGCTGATTGATCATCTCAAGGACGATCCGTCCGGTGATTGAGAGACTCTCTGCTGAGAGCTTGTCGAGCGTATCGCTAGGCGTATGCCAGAGGTTATTTTCCCCTGGCGCATCGCCATAGTTAAAATCAATCAAGTCAACGGCCGGAAATCCTGCATCGAGGAAGGGCTGATGATCGTCGAGGATCGCTCCGTCGTAGAGCGCAATATGAGCCCTGTCCCCTGTCGCATCCGCAGCACGCAATGCGCCGGCACGCAAGGTGCCTGTTCCGTTGTGCGGAAGTTGGATGTGCAGGTCACGGTCCCCGATCATATCCATGAGGATCACGGCGACCACCTCTCGCTTCTCCTGTTGTAGTTTTCTGGCCAGATGGCGACTGCCATGGAGTCCGTCTTGCGCAGTAAAGTCGATCTTGCAC
>CAYWNP010000045.1:16253-18413 GCA_964459675.1 uncultured Akkermansia sp.
GGCCAGATGGCGACTGCCATGGAGTCCGTCTTGCGCAGTAAAGTCGATCTTGCACTCTTCGCCATCCAGGAATGCGAACTGAATGGTATGGCGTGGCGTTCCGGTGGATTTGATCATACGCGCCAGCTCCAGCAGCAAGCCTGTGGAGGAGCCACTGTCATTTGCCCCTTGGAAGGTCGGTTTGATACCACTCTTGGTGTCAAAGTGGGATAAGAGGAGAATGGTCTTCGGTGACTGCCCGGGGATGACTGCCTCGACATTGTGAAAGGCCTGCTCGCCTAAGGGAGTTTTGTCGGTGAAGGTCTGGATTGTTGCATTCGTAAGCCCGTTTGCGATCAGCTTTGCCTTAAGCCACTGCGCGGCACGTTCAGCTCCAGGGGTCATGGCATCGCGGGGTGTGCAGGCTTGGACAAAAGCCGTGACATTCGAGAGGGCTTGAAGGCCATGTTCAGCCGTGAACACAAGACGAGGAGCCTCCTTCGGTATCACCGGTTCACGCTTGCTACAGCCGAGGCAGAGCAAGCAGACAGCGAGAAGAGATAAAGCGTATCGTGTGATCGGGCTCATAAAGTAGTGCTGGCATCATAGTCTAAAGGAGCCCCGACTTTCAAGAGGAAAGATGGAGAGAATACTTGGCTGGATTCCAGTGGGTTGTCGACTCATGAATGGAACTGAGTTCGATTTGGAAAATTCAGCCTTGAATAAGAAATAGTATTGCAATACTAAGAATTAAACTATATTATAGGACTCCAATACTAAAGGAGTTGATATGCAGGAATTATTTGAACTCAGTGCAAAAATGGTTGCCCAAAAGAATCGCCCTTTCAAACGATATCTTTTGGGCTGCGACCCTTTCCGCTCGCCGTTGACGATTCTGCTGGGGCAACGAGGTGTGGGCAAGACAACGCTTATTGTTCAATATCTCTTGGGTCAGTTTAAGGACCCTTTTTCTGAAGCATTTATTTATGTTCCGATGGATCATTTTATTCTGGGTACTCGAAGCATGTATGACATCGCTAAAGAGTTTGAGTCGCTAGGGGGAAAGGTGATCTGTTTTGATGAGATTCACAAATACCCTGAGTGGTCAAAGGAACTGAAAAGCATCAATGATTCATTTCCACGCCTCCGGATAATAGCCTCGGGAAGCTCCGCGCTCGCCGTTCGAAAGGGCAGCCACGATCTTTCCCGTCGGGCTGTTGTCCAAAAATTGCGCTCCATGTCCTTCCGGGAGTGGCTTTGTGTTCGTGAATTGCTTGATGTCCTGCCAGTCACGCTGAAGCAGATTATTCAAGACCATCGTCCGTTAAGTACCTCTATCGCTGAATCACTACGCGGGAAAGGCACAACGGTATTGCGTGAATTTGAGGATTATCTGAAGACCGGATACTATCCCTACTCCTTGGAACATACGGGGACTCCGGATCTCTTCCCTTTGACGCTTGAACAGTCTGTGCACACCACGATTGAGAATGACCTGCCTGCGTTAGAACCCTCGTTAACCGGCGCAAGCGTCTGTAAAATAAAACAGTTACTGTCAACGATCTGCTCCTTAGTCCCTTATAAACCCGACATGGCAGGCCTTAAGCGAACCTTGAAGATCGGGGATGAAAGAACCTTAAAGACCTATCTCATGCATCTTGAAAACGCCGGGATTATCCGAACGCTGCATATCAAGGGGAAGTCACTCAACAGGCTCGACAAACCAGAAAAGCTCTATTTGGATAATCCAAACCTTATGCAGGCTCTGAGTGGGTCAACCCCTGACACGGGAAGTATTCGGGAAACGTTTTTCCTCAGTTGTTTTGAAAAGGATGAGATCACTTTTCCGGAAAAGGGAGATTTCCAGGTGGGAAATTATATTTTTGAGGTTGGAGGTCCTAGCAAGGGATACCGGCAACTCACAGATGTGACGAATGGCTATCTGGCAGTGGATAGGATCGAGATTGGTTCGGGAGGAAAAATACCGCTTTGGCTTTTTGGTTTCCTGTATTGAAGTAGGTATGGACATTCCTGTCCGTGTCTGAAAGGGGGAGTATTGCGTAGGGCCGCCTAAAGGGTGTTTAAAGCCGACAAACGCGGTTGACGCACCTCTTGAGAAGGTCTATAATCAAGCCCATTTTGTTACAGATGGCAGGTGACAGTGAGGAGAATCATGAAGAT
>CAYWNP010000046.1:0-18362 GCA_964459675.1 uncultured Akkermansia sp.
CCCAGACGCTTCACACCCTGCAACAGCCCCTCTTTCTCAACAAAGCGCTGCACGGTCTCCTCGAGGGCCTCCGCCACTTGGCAATAAACCCGATTGCCCCCCTGTTTTTTGTGTGCTACGCCCATCGTTCTTTGTGTTCCTTATGGTCTAGGCTACCCCTCTGCCCCTCGCCGCCTAAAGGCGGAACTCCGAACAACTGCCAACTGCCTACCCTGTCCGCCGTTTTATCCGCCGTAGCCTTGGCGAAGGTGAAAGTCGTCTTCGCGAAGGCGGATGCCAACTGTCCCTCACCCTGCCATCAGGCCGGCGACGGCGGCGCCGATCACGGGGGACTCGTCCACCTTGATCAGTTCGTAGGAGATGCCACGGGGCTTGAGCAGAGCGGCGAGCTCTTGCTGCACGCGGTTCTGGAAGTCGGCTGTGAGGGTCTTGTAGTAGGTCGATCCATCCACATTCACGCAGACCGGACGGTTCGGATCTTTGCCTTCGCCAGTCTTGAGAATCGCGGAGGCGAGATTGACTGCGGTCAACACGGCAGCACGCGCATAGACCGGCGTGCAGAGCTGCTTGACCTGCTCGCGGTCAGAAGATGAAAAGGCGCTGGCTAGGAAGGGATTATCCGGTGTCGGCTTCCCGCCGCAGAAATCATCCAGGTGCAGGTTGGAGAGCCCTTCCCATGCCTGAATCGCCGCAACGGCCGATGAGGAGAAGAGACCCTTCTTGGCCGCAGCCTTCAACACCTCAAAACCGATGCGACCGAGATACGCGCCCGAGATCATCTTCTCGAAGGCATAACGACCGCAATCATTGGTCTGCGCGTCCATCGCCTGATCAAAGACGGACTGCGTCACGCGGCCAAAGCCTCCGGACTCCACATTGATGGCCTGCGCTTCTGCAGGGTTAAGATCGCGGCGCTTGGTGATCCGGCTGTTCTGCTCGATGTAAGATGTATTGGTCCCGGTTCCCAGAATGAAGCCGACGTAGGCGCTGTAATTCTTGGCCACACCGGCGCTCTTGCCGGCCAATAGGGTTGCAACCGTGTCATTTAAAATGACGGCCTTCCGTTTAAAGCCACGCTTCGCCAGTTGCTCTTGAAGTCCTGAACCGATCAAGGTTCCGACGACAGAGGGCACCTTAATCTGTTTGGTCCAATGGATGAGCCGCGCATCGCAATCCGGCAGGATCTCCGCAGGATAGGAGAAGCAGAAGCCAATGGTCTCCGAAGCTTCGATCACCGGCATCAGAAAGTCAGCGAACGCCTGATAAAAGGCCTCTGCCGTGATCTCGCTCTCCGTCCCGGGCATGGGACGCTTAAAGAAGGAGCCTATTGCTGGCTTGCCATTCGCATCAATCGAGACAATCGCGGCCCGCAAGTTCGTTCCGCCCGCATCGAGCACCACCACAGGCTGGCCCGTCTTCACAGGCTTACCGCTTGTAATGAACGAGGGAATCATCATGAGACTCGACGGACGACCTGCCAAGCCAGCTTCCATCTCCTCGATAAAGGCCGCCAGAAGCGCCTCGCGATTGATGCTCTCAACATCGAGCCCGTTCTCTTTCAGAAAGTTCGTTGTATTCATCGATAACCCCCTTTTCTATAACCTTAATACTTTTTCGCTAAGATCGCTATTTGGGTGAAGGACGGCGTGCCTACGCTATCGGCGAATACGCCGGCGGCACAGCTCGTCCTTCACCCGGAGTCAACTTGAAGAACTTGCCGGTGCTTGCACGAGATAAGCCCCGGCTGTATTCAGCCGCTCGCGAGGGCTTTCCGTGCAAGCACCTCTTATAGCGATCCTAGCGTAAAACATTCTCTTCATTCGTGCTGTTCGTGCCATTCGGATGCTAAAAAACCAATCCATTTTTTCGTGGTGGGCTTAACTAAAAGCCGAAGTTTCCACCGACACGCGCCCGGGAGGGCTGCACCAGCTCACGGAAGGGCGCGGGTAAATTACGATCCTGCCACAAAGCCTGGAAGCGCTGCTCAGAACGCAACTGTGTACGGGTTGCCTCGCCACCCAGTTCGACTGCACGGCGCCACAAATCATACCCTTCGTTTGTCTTGCCGCCGCTGATGAGGCAGAGCCACCCCACCTCGACAAAACCCCTAGGGTCGCGGGGGGCCAAAGTCATATAACGACGGAAGGCCGCGAGAGCCTTTTCCGTGCGACGAATACTGGTCAACATCATCCCCACCTGGAAGTAGCACTCTACAGGCGCCTTGTCATTCGCCATGATAACGTCGCTCAGGCGAACCATCTCCTCCTGAAGGTTTAACCGCGCGTAGATACTCATCAGCTCCATGATGTCATTAATATCCGCGCCGCCCCCTTTATTGAACTTCTTCTGGAGTTCTGTCCTGCGGTTGTCCATATTCTCAATGTCTGTGATCTGGGCCAAGAAGCCCTTGGCGCTGGTATTGTATTCATCGATTTTCAGATACTCAGAGATGAGCTTACGAGCATCCGCGTACTCCCGCTGGTTCATGCAGAGCTCGGCCAACCTGAAGTTGCCCTCTGGACTCTCTGGGCAGAGCTGGATAGATTGACGAAAGGCATATTTTGCCTCGTCTAACATCCCGCGATTCAAGTAGAGACCTGCAATCGCAGAGCGCATCTTGGAGAAGGACTTTTTCGCGTCGGCGTTACGACGAAACTCCTCACGATCGGTAAACTCCTTGGTCAGCTTGTCCCAATAGGCCTTGTCCTTGGCAACAATCTCCTGCCAGAGTTTTGGATCCTGCGATGGCGGGGGGAGCATCTCTTTGTTGATCTTCATGATCACACCTGCAGGACTCAAATAAGGATACATCCACTGGATAACATAGCTCTCTTCAACATAGAAGGCATGCTTATCCTTGTTCCAGTCAAAAATGTTCTTGGCCAGGATCCCGTTGATCTCCATCACCGCCAAGGCACCGGTCACCTGCACACGGCCATCCTGAATCACAATATCCCCGCGGTTAGGACGGGCACCGCTCTGAACCTCCGCGACAAACTGCTGGAAGGCGCGCGCGCTGTCATCCGGGCTCGGGATCCGGATCGGCTCCTTGGGGAAGTCATTCTTGCGATCCACAGCCTCCCAGCCCCACTTGAAGACGCTCCGCTGCCACGCCATCTTGTAGGCGTTGGTCAGGGTGACAGGCTTCTCAGGATCCGGACGGCTATAGTCATAATGGTTGCGGATATAATTCATGTAGGTGCCGTCCGCCAGCGCGTTCTGTGTAATGATGTAGACATCCGAGCGGTTAAATTCGCTGCCCTTGGACTCTGGCAGATGGGGACTCTGATAACGGTGCTGCGGCTTGACGCGGCTCTCGCAGAAGATCATGTAGGTCGGCACAAAGCGCCCAGGATCTGTGCCTCCGAAGAGCACAGCATCCTTCTCCATGTCGGGATACCCGCCACCCGGACAGAACATGCGATAGCCGAACTGATAGCCGAAGTCATGCGTACCAAGGGCACAGAGGCTCCAGTTTTTAGCATAGGGAATGTAGGGGAGCGCCAAGAGGGCGATACAGGCGACAGCCACCAATGCCTTCGGAATCGTTCGCCAAACGTAAAGCACCCCGGCAAAGCACATCGCAATACCATACCCGATCAACATCGCATAGAAACCATGGGCCGGGGCGAAGAACTTAATCGTGATCTCCTGCTCTTGGCGGTCCAGCTTAGGGTTGATGATCATGATGAGCCCGAGGCTGGAGGCGAGGAAGGCCGCCCAGATAAAGATACCCCAGGAGCGACCCGGCCACTCCAGGTAAAGCCAGAAGGCAATCAGCAGACAGAAGAGCGTCGCCAACCCGACACCCCAGATACTGAGTTGAGGGGAGAAGGCAAAGGGGAGCTTTAAGACTGCGGTCCGCAAGAGCGAGACGAAGAGCATCGCGAGGGGAATAGTCGCCACCCAGACGATCAACAACCAAACATACTTTTCTGCATTTTTGACGAGTTGCTTGACCAACCACCAGGTTGAGACCAGCAAGGTCACAAGACCAAAGAGGCAGAGCGGGGTCGAGTACTGCCGCAACAGGCCACGGATAAATACCCAGATCTGAATATGGATGATGGAACCGCAGGGGTCAGCCATTTGAAGCTTCTCATACTGGCCACGCGTGATGGCATGAAGAAAGCCCTCTTTTGTGGAGGCAAAGCCCCAGTTCATCGGCGGATTCGTCGAAGCAGCAATCGGCATGTAGAGATAGAGCGCGCAACCACACAGAAAGAGTCCGGTATAGATAAGCGCGTATCGTGGACTCACCCACTTATTAGCCCACCCAATAAACAATAGGATAAGCCCTGCTATCGCAAGAACGACAACCTTTCCCATTCCTGCATCATCTTTTAACCACGCAAAGAGCGAAAAAACAGCAGCCAAACTAAAGAGTACGGCCACCGTCAGATCCCAGAAGGTCGAAAGCGATGTCATGAACAACGGTAGAGACTGAACTTTGACCTTTGCCGCGAGCTGCTCTTCCCGTTGACGAAAGAACTTATCCAGCCCGAGCGCAAACGTGCCGGCCACCAACGCCAAGGCCATCACAGCCACGGTCTGATGGTTCGTCATGCTCAATCCGTAGGTCAGCAAGGAAGCATAGAGAAATCCCTTACGCTGGGGTTGAACCATCCAGGCAAAGAAAAAGCAGGCGATCAGGATGAAGGAGAAAGCGTTCAGGACGCGCATTTCAGAGACACTTGCCCAGAGCCACACCCCTCGGTTAAAACCGAAGAGTAAGGAGGAGCTGATACCGACCGAGAGGGCGATCCAGTGTAAAAGCCTATCTTCGATCTCTTTGGTCCAGGGCAAGGTATGCAAGAGGACACGCGTACTGCGCGTCATCATGATCGTCATGATGCCGACCGTCAGGCCCCCCGTGAAGACGGACATCATGCCGATTCGCCACGCAGGATTACCGAAGGGACAGATGAAATGGCTCCAGATATATCCCATGAAGGCCCAAAGCGGGTAGCCGGGCGGATGCGGCACACCAAAGGTGTAGGCACCTGTCACCAGCTCACCAGAATCCTGTAACGTCACTTCCGGCGCCATGTTACAGTAAAAGATAAAGGTTGAAAAAGAGAACGTCAGCACCGAGGCGATCCAGTCCTCAATTTTAAAGAAGTGCCTTGCCGAGTCCTTCACCGAGTCTTCCGCACCTGTCAAAGCTTGATTTTCACTCATCGTTCTTTTCCTTATTTTACCGTCGCGCCAGCGATTGCTCCCACATCTGGCGAAACCACAAACAATGCGCCATCGGGATTGCCTGCAGCTAAAATCATTCCTTCGGACATTCCAAATTTCATCTTGCGTGGTGCCAAGTTGGCCACCATCACAACCTGCCGTCCCACAAGGGTTGCAGGGTCATACGCCTTACGGATACCCGCAAAGACCTGCCGGGGCTTAGGCTCGCCAATGTCGAGCATGACCTTCAGCAGCTTGTCGGCGCCCTCCACCAGCTCCGCGCTGACCACGGTCGCCACACGCAGATCCATCCGCGCAAAGGTGTCATAGTCAATAGTTGTTTTAACGGGCTCCACGGTCATGGCGGACGACTTGCCGGTCACCCCTGCAGGCTGCGCCACAGGCGCAGCCTTGCTGGACTCGATCATCTTCTCGACTGCCACGGGATCGACCCGTGTTGCTAAATACTCATACGGGTTGATCGCTTGGTTTTCAATGGCCCGCGTAAGATCAGCCCAACCATAGGACGCTTCGGCAAAAAGTGTGGCAACACGCTTAGCATAAACAGGAAGCACGGGCTGAAGATAGATCGCCAACACGCGGAAGACATTGAGCACGGAGGTCATCACCTGTCGCGCAGCTTCCAGATCCGTCTTCACGAGCGCCCACGGAGCCTTTGTATCAAAATACTGGTTGGCGGCATCTGCGAGGTCGCGAATCTCCACCATCACTTTTCCGAAATCGCGGGCTTCATAATAGGCTGCAACAGCATCGGCGCGACTACAGGCGGTTTCCCACAAGGCACGTCCCTCGACATCCATCACGCCCATCTTTCCACCCAAACTCTTGTGCAACATCTGAGCCCCGCGCGAGGCGAGGTTTGTGATCTTGCCGACGAGATCGGAGTTGACGCGATGCACAAAGTCCTCCAGACTCAGATCGAGGTCATCCGTCGTGCCATTCAGCTTACAGGCATAATAAAACCGGAGGTCCTGCGGATTCAGATGGTCCAGATAGGTGCGCGCTTTGACAAAGGTCCCCTTGGACTTGCTCATCTTTTCGCCGTTGACCGTCAGGAAGCCGTGCACAAACACTTGATTGGGGGTCTTGATCCCCGCCACCTTCAGCATCGCAGGCCAGAAAAGGCAGTGGAAGCGCACGATATCCTTGCCGATGAAGTGGTACAGTTCCGCCTCTGGATTGTTCCACCACGCATCGAGCGCTTGCTTGTGATCGGTACACCACTTTTGGAGTGAAGCCAAATAGCCGATCGGTGCATCGACCCACACATAGAAGAACTTGCCCGGATGCCCAGGAATCTCAAAGCCAAAGTAGGGAGCATCCCGTGAAATGCACCAGCCACGCAATGGCTCGCTGAACCACTCCAACAACTTGTGAGCCACATCGGTTGCGACGTGCTTGGGGATCCAGCTCTTGAGAAAATCACGAAAGGGTTCGAGCTCGAAGAAGAGATGCTCGCTATTCCGAAGGACGGGTGTGGAACCGCAGGTGACGCAGGCCGCCTGCTTCAACTCCTCGGCTGGATACGTCTGGCCGCAGGCATCACAGGCATCGCCGTACTGATTTTCCGCATTGCATTTTGGACAGGTTCCCTTGACAAAACGGTCTGGCAGAAACATAGCATCGTGTTCGCAATAGAGCTGCGGAAGCTGTTTCACCGTGATCGCCCCGCTCTTCTGCATGGAGGCAAAGATCGTATTACTAAAGGCTCGGTTCTCCTCGGAGTTCGTCGAATAGTAGTTGTCAAAGGCGATCTGAAAGTCAGCGAAATCCTTGGCGTGTTGCTCAAGGCTCCGGGCGATCAGTGTCTCGGGCGTGATGTTCTCTGACCGCGCCCGCAACATAATGGGCGTTCCATGCGTATCATCTGCACAGATGTAGAGGCAGTCATGTCCACGCATCTTCTGGAAGCGCACCCAGAAGTCAGTTTGTAGATACTCGACTAAGTGGCCGATATGGATATCGCCGTTTGCATACGGCAATGCAGAGGTCACAACAATCTTTCGCTTCGTATTCACAATAAAAATCCTCTCCCGAAAAACGATATAGTATAGCAAATTCCTGTGAATAACTCAAACCCATTATCCTCTGGATGCAATTCAATTTTGCTGAAGGAGCGTACGAGGGATGAGATTTTGCCAGAAGGATATTTTGTCATTGCCAGCCGGAAGGCTTTGGTGCTATCGTGTTCACAGTCAAACTGTTGAATTCTTTTGCGAAAGTCTTTGTTATGCACAAACCATCGGAAAAACAAAAGAGCACGCTCAAGCTCACCTCTTTCTTCGGCGAAGAGGACATTTTGGTTCAGCAGGAAAACCTGCATCGAAATGCCTTGATTCGCCTCATGCTTGAACATCTCGCGAAGCGGCATGGTTTCCAAGATGTAGACGTATACTATAATGCCGTGATTGAGCGTGAAAACACCGAAAACACGATTATCGCAGATGGCATTGCAGTCCCCCATGGCCGCATTGATGGTTTGCCCAAGCCGTTGGTCTGTGTGGCAACCTCTGAAGAAGGGATTCAGTTTCATCCGGGCGGTGGCAAACTCGTTCATCTGGTGCTGATCGTTCTCATTCCACGTGATCAGCCTGCTTTTTATCTCCAGATCCTCAGAGCACTTGCAACCATCATGCGTGACCCCGATGCTCCGAAAGAGGTCGCCCTGATGAAAACGCCTCACGAGGTCATGAAGTATTTCGAGCGCTCGGGAATGACCCTGCCGAGTCATATCTGCGCAGCAGACATCATGGTTGAACCCGCATTTGTCCTTCACGACAATGACAGCCTAAAGACAGCCATAGACTGCTTCATCTGCAAAAATATCTCTGAAATACCGGTCGTTGACCGTGATGGCGACATGGTTGGCATTGTCAGCGCAGGAGCCTTACTCAAGGTATGCCTACCCGACTACCTGCTGTGGATGAGCGATCTCTCGCCCATTATTAACTTTGAACCCTTTGCCAATGTGTTACGCAAAGAGCAGAGTGCTTGGCTCTCAGACATTCTGGCAACAACCTACTCCTGCGTGCAGGTCGAAGCTCCTGCCGTCTCGGTCGCAGCAGAACTGACACGCAACAACAGCTCTCGCTGTTACGTCCTCAATGATAAGAAGCTGGTCGGCGTCATTGATTTGCCTGTCTTTCTTCACAAAGTATTCCGCGAGTAACCCCTTATGCAAAATGAACCTGTAAAAGAATCACTCCTGCAAATATTATTGAAATTGGCGATCATGGCGACCGTGGTTTCGGCCGCAGGCGTTGGCACCTATCTCCTCGGTGTGGCGCCAACAGCCTTGTCGCAATTCTCCGTTTGCACCTTTGTCGGCGTCATCTGCACGACCCTCTTCTTCTGGCCTCACCGTGTCGCAGTCGCCTTTCTCGGTGTCGCCATCCTGATCGGTTCCCAGGCCATGACCCTCCGAGGGATGTTGCAGGCAACCGAACTGGATATTATCTTCTTCTTGATCGGCATGATGATCATTGTCGGAGCCTTGAAGGATCTTGGGATCCTTACATGGGTCATCCAGATCATCATTAATCAAAAACACATGACCGGGATGATGTTTGTAATCGTCCTCTGCCTCCTTTCAGCGGTTCTCTCCAGCATCATCGGCGAAGTCTCCTCCATTATCGTTGTTCTAGCCCTCGTCTTTCAGGTCTGTGAGACACTCAAGGTACGGGCAACCCCATTTGTCCTCATGGCCGTATTATCAACCAACATCGGGTCTGCCGCAACGATGCTCGGCAATCCAGTCGGGATCTTTATTGGAAACAAGGCAGGGTTTACGTTCAGCCAGTTCATCGTGGGAGCAACCCCGATTGCGCTGGTTGCCCTTGTGGTGACAACGATTACCTTGCTGATCTGGTATCGCAAGGATGTCAGTGATATGACAGAGCAGATGGACCTTCATCGGCTTCACAATCAGGGGCTTGGCCCCTTGCTGCGTATTCCTCATCGCAGAGGTCTCTTTGTGCTCGTGGCCACGATTGGCATTATCGTCTTTCATCACCAAATCGAAACACTCCTGGGGTTGTCTGGAGTCGAAAACAAAAACGCCTTCTTAATTGTCACCCCGCTAGTGATTGCGGGGCTCCTCATGATGTATCGGCCCCAGCGTGCTCGGCATTACGTCGAACATGACGTGGAGTGGTGGACCTTGCTCTTCTTTATGCTGCTCTTCGCCATTGCCGGTTCCATGGAAGAACAAAACGTCACCCGGAATTTGGCCGACAAACTGATGGGGGTGGTCAAGGGTGGACCTGACGCCATGGTTCCCTTCGTGCTGATTCTCTCCTCTGTGGGTTCTGCCTTTGTGGATAACATCGTCTTCGTGGCAGCCTTTACCCCTGTCATTCAGGCGTTAGTCGAACGCTCGGCTGATTACTCCATCCTCTGGTGGACCCTCCTGTTTGGCGCCTGCTTTGGTGGCAACATTACGGCGGTAGGTTCCACAGCGAATATTATCGCCCTTGGGTTCCTTGAGAAGCGAGGCCATGTGCATATCGGGTTTTGGGAGTGGTTCAAGATCGGCGCTGTTATCGGGCTCCTCACAGGCCTGGTCGCATGGGGGCTATTAATGCTCCTGCCTGTGCAGCAACCGCTCGTGCATGACAAGACACCGGTCAAGCAGGAGGCTTTTGAGGATATGCCTCTGCATGAACCCATTATGTCTCCTTCGGAATAACGCTACCTAAAAATTTATGCGAAGCGAAGCTGCACGATTCTTAGATGCGATCGCGTATGAACGCGGACTCTCCGAGCATACACGCGCAGCATACGAGCGCGACCTCTCGGATTTCTTCGCCTATCTGGAGAGTATCGCCAAAGTCGCCTCTTTTTCAGAGGTGACGCGCGAACACATCGCTGATTACCTGCTCTATGAAAAGCGGCAGGGACTCTCCATTGCCACGCGTGCCCGGCGCTTGGTCTCCATCAAGGTCCTCTTCACCTATCTGGTAGCCGAGGGACATCTGCGTGTCAACGTCTCGGAGACGGTCGAATCAGCCAAACGTGGACGCCTCCTGCCTCGGACGTTATCCGAACAGGAGATCGGAACCTTGCTAAACTCGATCGAAGGAGTGACACCGCAAAGTATCCGTGACCGCTGCATGCTGGAACTCTTCTATGCGTGCGGTCTTCGCGTCTCAGAAGTGGTGAACCTCCGCGTCGGCGACATCCGCATGGACGAAACCCTTGTCCGCTGTATCGGCAAGGGAGACAAGCAACGCTTCGTCCCCATCGGCAGCGAGGCGTGCGGCTGGCTCAACAAGTATTTAGCTGAAGCGCGACCCGCCTTGTGCACGCGTGATACCACACAGTCCGGCCTCTTTCTGACACGCTTCGGAAAACCCTTCACCCGCCAAGGCATCTTCGACATGCTGCTGAAACGGGCGAAGGCCGCAGGGCTGACGCAAACCATCTCGCCGCATGTATTACGCCATTGCTTCGCCACGCACCTCCTGGCGCATGGCACCCAGATCCGCGCGATTCAGGAGATGCTCGGCCATGCCGACATCGCCACCACGCAAGTCTACACCCACGTCGATGACGGCGAACGCGTCAATGTCCACGCCCGCTTCCATCCGAGAAGTAAGCGGTAACTACCAGATGATTTCGCGGGACTCGAAGATGGGGCCGTCGCGGCAGACGCGGCCGGTCCATTCAGTGCCATCATCCTTACGAAGCTTCTGGATGCAGGCGAGGCAGGCGCCCACGCCACAGACCATATGTTTATCGAGCGAGAGCCAGCCCTTCATGTTATGTTCGATGGCGCGCTGGCCGACGGCCTTGAGCATGCCATCGGGTCCACACGCGAAGAGGTCAAAAGCCAGGTTCTTCAACTTGAGCTGGTTGATTTGCCGGTCCAACGGAAGCGTGACAAGTCCGGTCTCTCCCATGGAGCCATCCTGGGTGGCGATAAAGACCGACCAGCCCATGTGCTGAAGCAACTCGCTGGCCAAGATATCGTCCGCGGTGCGCGCTCCGATAAAGGCCATGCCCTTGCGCGGCAACTTCTCGGCGAGGAAGCAGAGCGGCGCGACGCCATATCCGCCAGCGACGAGGAGGGGCACACCTTTGAGCGTCAGCGGAAAACCCTTTCCAAGCGGCCCGATCACCGAGAGTTTATCGCCTGGTTTTAAAGCGTTTAACTTGTCTGTTCCGCGGCCCACGGTCTTGTAGAGAATTTTGAGTTTTCCATCCGTCGCACCAAAGATGCTGAAGGGTCTGCGAAGCGCCGTATTCTCCAGAGAGGGGATACGGATATGGACAAACTGCCCAGGCTGAGCCTGAGAGGCGATCTCCTTGGCGTCCAACGTGAGCGTCCAATAGCCCGCCTTAAGCGGAGCATGATGCATGATTTTACAAAGAACATCTCTCATTTTTCACTTTTCACTTTTTACGTCCCTTGCGCCAGCGACGGTATTCGTGCCATTCGTCTCCACGGGGGGTGTCGCAAGTACGTTTTGAGCTTCGATAAAGTCGAGGCGCGAACGGGCCCATTTGATCTCGGCCTGAACCATGGAGGCGTCCGCCATCCGACCGCTGACTGTTAAGTCTTTTTGATACTTCAGCAGGTTGGCCACATATTTCTCGGTTGCGTCAATAATCTGTTTGGCTTTAGCTCTTCGAAGCGTATCGCGCACCTGACTATATTTGTTCTGAATCGCGAGGAGACTCTTCAGTGACACCAAATGACGTGGCAGGATGACGCGGTCTGCCTCAAAGCGGGAGGCCTCTTCACGCACCGTCTCCCAGCCCAGGTAGTTCCCTGCGCGCTGGAAGCCATCCATCAGAACATTAAGTTCCCCAATATAGTTCTCCGGCCATTGCCCTAAGGCTTGCAAGACGTTACTCTCAATCGCCGCGAGGTTTTTTTCAAACACCTCGCGTTGCTCGGCCATATCCAGTTCTTTGGATTTTCCACCCGAGGAGGGGATTGAGGGTGTGAGCTTCTCGCTGTTCACCGTCATAGACATGGCTTGCGCATCCGACTCAGCCGCCACATATTGAGGGAGGGAGCGAACGCGATGGATTTCGGAATTAATCGCCGAGGCAATGTCCATCTTTGCGCCTTGCATATAGGCTCGCTGCTGATCTGTCAAATCATTGATATGCTTTTTACTGAGCGTCATGAGCCGACGATTATGCAGAATGCGCTGCTCCTGGGAGAGTTGGCGGTATTTACGCTTGAGCAACCGTAGGTCTGTGACGTCAGCCGTGGCCTCGTTGGTCTCTTCATCGATCGAGCCGCTCTCCCCAAACTTTTTACGCTCCTCTTGGGCGCTGGCCCAGCCTTCGAAATCACCTGCTGTCCGGCGGCGCTCCGTTAAGATATCCAACTCTTTCAAGTACTCTTGCGACCAACCCTTCACAACTGCCGTTTGAGCGACCACAAGGGCTTCCAGTTGCTGAGCGAAGTCCGCCTTCTTCTGTTCCAGCGCGACGAATTCAGGCGTTTGGGAAAGGGACGGAAAATCGGGAGACTTTCCAGCCGACTGCAACGCCGCCGTCAAACAACTGCGGAGGGCCACCTTCTTGCCGAGCCAGTTTTGGGCATAAACCTGTAGCGGCTGGGCCAATAAACTGCTTTCATAAAACCAAAGGCCTGGTCGGGCAAAATGGTAAGGTGCGGTTCTCGTCGTGTCCTTAAACTGCCGGGCAAAGAGTGGCAGAATGGCAAGGTAGAGCATGAAAAATGTGAACACAAGAGTCGCCCCCGTATGCAACCGCTTCAGAATCCGGTGAGACTTGATGCGCTTGCCGAGTCGAATAAACTCTTCATTGTTCAGCGCGTTTGCTGTTTTTGAAAGTTCAACATGGAGGCGTCTGGCCGTCAACCAGTCACGGTGGCGAATAGACTGCTGAATGCGCTCCATATCGCGTTTAAGAATGAGCTCGGGCAAGCTTTGCTCCTCCGAGAGAAAGACATATTGCTCTTCCGAGAGGTCACGAACCTGTGCAATAAAGAGCGCGGCTCGCTCAAAGTTCTCGGCTCGGATCTCCATAGGAATCTGCTCTTTGAGCTGATTCCGTTTACGAATGCTCTTCTCTGCCTGTTCCCTCAGGGTGCCGACCTCGTTCAGCAGTTGTCGCCCTGTGGGGCCTGCAGGTTCAAAGCCATGGATGCGTCCAGCATAAAGGATGACCCGTTCAAAGCGATGCTCCTTCGTCGCTTGGCGCATCTTCTCTAAAATGGACCCCAACATCTCATACGTGCGCGTATCCGCTCCACAATTGCCACAATATTGGACACCAATAAAGGAGTCCGCGCTACATTCTGGACACGCCTCGCTTCCGTCCCAACCACACTCCGCACAATATTTCAGCGTCAAGGGGTTTACAGCATCACACCACTTGCACCGCCAGGTTGTCTTGGCCGTCGGCAAGACAATTTTCGTGCGTTCCCTCGCGAGGGCAAGCGCATCCACAAAAGCCTGCGCTGACTGCCAACGCTGCTCCTTGTCTGTCGCCAGCGCCTTGATCACCACCTCACGAATCTGCACGGGAACGTCCTGCTCGCGGAAATACCGGGGGTTCTGTCCTGTCAGCAAGAAATAGAGCAACCCACCCAGGCCATAGACATCTGCGCGCTCATCAGACTGCCGAGCATCAGTCTCCTGTTCAGGCGCACCATAGCCAACAGAGAGCAGTTTTTCGCCGGGGACCGTGAGTTCTTCGTCCCCTTCTTTATGCATGAGCCGCGCCAACCCAAAGTCGACGATCTTGGGCTCATTAGTCTTGTCAATTAGGATATTGCTGGGCTTCAGATCACGATGAATCACACCACTGGCATGGGCATAAGCAACGGCCCTGCCGATTTTCGAGACTAAGACACAGGCATCCTCAAGGTTATACTGCCCATGCTTGGAGACATAGTTGTCGAGGGTGAGGGGTGAATTAGGCTTGTTGAGTCCCCCTGTCGGAGGCTCCTTTTGAAGCTCAGGATCGTCAGGCCCTGCAATATACTCCATGACAATATAAGGACCATCCTCATCCTCGCCCAAGGCATAGATGTGGATGATGTGGACATGGCTAAGCGCGGCAACCGCGCGGGCCTCGCAGAGAAAGCGTTGACGCAAGGCGGGGATAGTCTGCGCCTGGATATTCAAGCGCTTAATCGCGACAAAGCGATCGAGCCGTTTGTCCCGCGCCAGATAGACAACACCCATACCGCCATCACCAATCTTGCTATAGATGGCATAGTGATCAAAGAGGCGATCCGAGCGAGAAAGAGACACCTCGGCCTCACTGTTCTGAGAGGAAGCGAGCGAAGCATCTTTTGGGGATGACGGGGGGGCGATCCGCTCGGTGGGCGGAACATGAATACGGACAGTCGCCTCTTCCTCTTTGTTTTTCATAATAAAGATCTGTTGTTCAATTGCCGAAAGGCTTCATATGCTGTGATCGAGGCCGCATTAGCCAGATTAATACTCCGAGCATGCTCACCCGGCATCGGGATCTTAAAAAGATCATGACGATAGTATTCGTAAAATGGCTCAGGAAGTCCAGCGCTTTCGTTACCAAAAATGAGGGCGTCGTTAGGACTAAAGGTGCAGGAGTATAAGGATTTCTCCCCTCGGGTACTCAGAAAAAAGAGGTGGGCAGGCTTGACGTGGGCCAAAAAGTCCTCCCACGAGTCGTGAATCGTCAGCTTCACATGCTCCCAGTAATCGATCCCGGCGCGCTTTAAATGGTGGGCATCCAAATGAAACCCCAACGGCCGGACCAGATGCAACGCACAGTCTAAGCCGACACACAGACGGCCAATCGCCCCCGTATTATGAGGGATTTCCGGTCTGACTAAAACAATATGAAGTGGAAGCATAGCACCTTAAGACAATTCACCAACAAGAAGATGGTGGCAGTATAACAAAACTCTTCGTCTTGTCCAATGCTTCATGACAACAAATCCTCCCGTGCCGTACCTATACCTTGGTAAATTATCTCGCACAAAGCCACGAAGCCACAAGGAATATTGGAAATTAAGAATATTTCTCTTCTTTGTGGCCTTGTGCCTTTGTGCGATACCGTTATTCATTGAGTGTTTATTTCAAAAAATAAAACCGTAGCCATCGGAACGGTGTTTGACAGAGAGGGGTTGTTTCGGCTACACTATACGGCTTTACGACCTGTTCTTTATAATTTTAATTCGGAAGGAAGTGCACCGGTGAGTGTTGTACAATCTTTATTAGACTTACAGGAAATCGATGGCCGAATTCGTGCCTTACAACAGGAATCAAAAGACATTCCTCAGCGCAAAAACCAGGAATCCGCACGTCTGCAGGGCGCGCGATCCTTGGTGGAACAGGCGAAAAACGACCTGAAAAGCGCCCAACTCACGGTCTCTAAACTCGAAGGCGATGTCAAAGCCCTTCGTGACAAGATTTTAGAACTCAAGAAGCATCAAGCCCAACTGAAGACCAATAAAGAGTTTTCAGCTTACAATCTCGAGATCGCCAAGATTGAGAAAGACATTGATGTCGCTGAAGCAAATCTCATCGGCTCGATGGATCATGTAACGCCGTGCAAGACCGTGCTGGACGAACGCGAAGCCAAGCTCAAAGAGGAACAGGCCGTTGTGGACACCTACTGCGCAGAGCTGGACGCACGCCTCGCTGAAGTCAATGCCGAACTGCTCTCCTGCCAGAAGGCGCGTGCCGAAGCAACGAAATTGATACAGCCTCGCGAATTGTTTATCTATGACCGTCTGCTGACCAAGCGGTGGCCCGTCGTGGTCCTCCTTCAGGAGGATGGCGTGTGCAAAGGGTGCAACCTGCAACAGCCCCCCTCTATTTTGCAAGGCGTCCGGCGGAGACAAGGCCTTGTGGCCTGCCAGATGTGCGGGCGTATTGTTTATCAATAATTTTAACGGAGCGACCTCAACAGGCGCTCCTCCAATTTGCGGACAGCGGAAGGACGTGACCGATCGCTCCTGCCTCGTGCAGGGGAGGAAAGTCCGGACTCCGCAGAGCGAGAGATCCGATCGTGAAGGTCGGAGGGGTGCTGCTAGATCGGCACCAACGGAAAGCGCCACAGAAAACAAACCGTTCCGCGCAAGCGGAATAAGGGTGAAAAGGCGGTTTAAGAGACCACCGGGCGGTTGTGAGAGCACCGTCGCAGGGCAAGCCCTCTCTGGAGCAAGATCAAATAGGGGATTCGAGACGCGGCTCGCGTCGTTTCAGCCTTTCGGGGCTGAATAGGGTCTCGGGTAGATTGCTTAGATGAATGATCGGAGCCACGTTCGCGTGGTGAACAGAATCCGGCTTATTCGCTCCTTCCGTTGTCCGCATTCTTTCCCTCACAGGGAATAACCAATATCCAACACGGAATATCCAGTTTCCAAGGAAAATACCACATTTCCGATGGTTATTGATTATTCCATGTTCATGATTGGATATTCAAGCAACGCGCTATAGCGCGTTGCTGAGAATTAATGTGCCGGTATCCTTGCCGGACATGATGTCGGTCAGCACATTCGCGTTGCGACCTCCGGCAATGACCACGCCACACCCCGTCTTGGTGGCGATCTGCGCGGCGTTTAGCTTGGAGTCCATACCGCCCTTGGAGAGATTGCTCCCCTTGCCGGCACTCACAAACTTCATGACATCCGAAACCTTGTCCACATAGGGAATGCGCTTATTCTTTCCATCTAACACGCCATCCACGGTGCTGAGGATGATGAGCAGATCCGCACGGACCAGCTTCACCACCAACGCTGCCATATAGTCATTGTCACCCAGAGAGAGGTCGGCCTTGATCTCCTCATCGGCCACCACGTCGTTCTCGTTGATGATCGGGATCACGTCCATTTTCATCATGTGCTCCATGGTACGCTTGGCATTTGCATAACGGATACGATGTTGGAAATCAGCATGTGTCAAGAGAACCTGCCCGATGGTGATCTTCTGCGCACCAAAGAGTGTCGCATAATTCGTCATCAGGCGCGCCTGCCCGACCGCCGCGCACATCTGCAAGTCCGCGACAGCCTTCGGCCGCTCCTTGAGTTTAAGCGCATCAACGCCCGCGCCGATCGCACCTGAAGAGACCACAAGAATCTCATAACCCTGACGATGCAACGCGGAGATCTGCTTCACAAGGCTCTTCAGTGGCGGCATATCGGGATGTCCGCTCGGCTGAGCAATGACTCGCGTACCGATCTTCACGATAATGCGACGTGCTTCAGGAAGCAAGGCACGGAAACGTTGTTCAATATTCATAGTTTTAAAAAAAAACGCCTCTTCTCCCTTGTCGCCACGCACACAACCGTGCCGCGGAGACAGAGAAAAGAGGCAGGTTCAACACTTATGCGCCCAACTGGAAACGCACAAAACGCTTGATGGTCACCGTATCGCCTGTTGCCTTGATACAGGCGTTGACGATATCGGTGATGGTCTGCTTAGGCTCTTTCACGAAGGGCTGATGAATCAGACAGACGTCGCCGTAGAACTTCTGGATCTTACCCTTGAGGATGCCTTCCATAATGTTCGCGGGTTTCTTCTGCTCAGCGAGCTGATTACGGTAGATGTCCTTCTCCGCCTCAATGATCTCTGCGGGAACCTCTTCCGGAACCAGGTACCGCGGTGCGGCCGCTGCGACCTGAAGCGCCAGGTCATGAACGAGCTCGACAAAGACGGGGTTGTTAACCGTCTCTGGCTTACCACAGGCGACTTCGACGATCACGCCGACCTTACCACCCATGTGGATGTAGGACTCGATCTTGCCGGTGCAGCTGAGTGCATAACGGGCTGTACGACGAATCTTGACGTTCTCGCCCGTCTGCGACACGATGGTCATGTGCGCGTCCTTCATGCTGTCACCCAGCTCCTCGCCCTGATCCATCACCTTTTGGGTGACGGCAGCAACGAAGTTTTTGAAGTTGTCGGTCTTGGCCACAAAGTCGGTCTCCGTGTTGACTTCCGCCATAGCGATGGTCTTGCCATCTGCTGCAACGATTGCCTTGATGATCCCTTCTTTGGACTCCTTGTCCGCACGCTTGACCTGAATGGCCAAACCCTTCTCACGAAGAATCTTGATCGCGGCGTCCATGTCGCCCTGGGTCTCGATGAGCGCCTTCTTGCAGTCCATCATACCGGCATTGGTACGCTGGCGCAAATCATTGATCGTAGCAACGGTAATCTCTCCCATAAAAACTCCTT
>CAYWNP010000047.1:0-17943 GCA_964459675.1 uncultured Akkermansia sp.
CTCTACGTTGCCGAGGAGTGGAACGCCTACGAAGAGGCCCTCCTGTTTGTCGGGGGCGTCATCGCAAAAGCCGAGCAGGCCCACGTGCTGGCCAGATTGGCTCATGCGTTCCAGTATCCATGCGGCTTCCTTGCCAAAGCCACTCGCGCCGATGATGATGATTTTCTTCATTTGCCTCCTGTGAATTCTCCCATGGTGGCCTCGTTGTTTGCGCTGATGCCCTGACGCGTCACGACGCGCCAGAGGGTCAGCCCTAAAATTTTCAGATCCAGTACAAACGACTGATGAGTAACATACCAGCGGTCATACGCAAATTTCTGTTCCCACGTGAGCGCGTTTCGTCCATTGATCTGAGCCCATCCTGTGAGGCCAGGACGAACCTCGTGCCGGCGGCGCTGCTCAGGCGTATAGAGGGGCAGGTAACGCACCAGCAAGGGACGTGGCCCCACGAGGGACATCTCGCCCTTGAGCACGTTCAACAGTTCGGGCAACTCGTCGAGGCTGGTCGCGCGCAGGAAGCGCCCGAGCCCTGTTAAGCGTTCGGCATCTGGTGCATCACCCAGACGCATGGTCCGAAACTTAATCAAGCGAAAGGGTGCTTCGTTCAGCCCTGGCCTCTCTTGAATAAAGAAGATCGGGAAGCCAAGACCTGCTGCGACAACACACGCCACCCCTGCCAGAAGCGGCACCCAGAGTGGCGCTGTAATGAGGGTGAGCAGTATGTCAAATAAGCGTTTCATTTTTTATGTGTCACAAGAATGTGGCACGGCAGTAACAGGCGGCACGGCGGTCACGGCGATGGCCTCGATTTCGACACGGGCGTTTTTGGGAAGACGAGATACTTCAATGGTGGAGCGCGCAGGCTTATGGCCCGCGAACATCTCTTCATACACCTTATTCATAAAAGGAAAGTCTCCCATATCCGTGAGAAAAACAGTGGTCTTGAGCACCTTGCTCAGATCCGAGCCTGCGGCAGTCAAGACAGCGCGAAGGTTGAGGAGCACTTGCATGGTCTGCTCTCCGGGACCTGCCACCTCGATGTTGCCGCTGGCAGGGTTGATGGGAAGTTGACCTGAACAGAAGAGGAGTCCATTGTTTTCAATGGCCTGCGAATAGGGGCCAATGGCAGCGGGGGCGTTTGTGGCAGTAATTATTTTCATGGTTGTGTAGGGGCTTGATGCATCAAGCCCTTCCTTGTGGCAGATTCGAGTGTGTTATAGAGGAGCATGGTGATGGTCATGGGGCCTACGCCGCCCGGGACAGGGGTGATCAGAGACGCCACTTGAGTGGCTGAGTCAAAGTCGACATCGCCCACGAGACGGAAGCCGTTCTTCTTGGTTGCATCAGGAACACGGTTCACACCCACATCAATGACAACGGCCCCGGGTTTGATCATCTCGCCTGTAACCGTGTTGGGGCGACCTGCTGCGACAACCAGAATGTCCGCTTGCTTGGTGAAGGTCGCGAGATCCTTGGTGCCGGTATGGCAGACCGTGACTGTCGCGTTACCCCCTTTGGCTTTACGCATTAGCAGGTGGGCGACAGGTTTGCCGACGATGTTGCTGCGGCCGATAACCACGGCATGTTTGCCAGACGTTTCGACGCCCGCGCTCAGGAGCATCTGGATGACGCCATTGGGAGTACAGGGCAAGAAGCAGGTTTCACCGATCATCATGCGTCCGACATTGATGGGGGTGAAGCCGTCCACATCCTTTTCTGGTGCGATGGCATTGATGACAGCGGCCTCGTCAATATGTTTCGGGAGGGGGAGTTGCACCAAGATGCCATGGATGCGAGGATCCGCGTTCATCTTTTGGACAAGGGCAAGGGCCTCGGTCTGTGTTGTTTCAGCGGGGACGCGAACATCTTCCGAGTACATCCCAGCCTCTTCGCAGGCCTTCTCTTTGGCGGTGACATACGAGGTGGAGGCTGGATCTGCGCCGATGAGAATGACACCGAGTCCAGGGGTGATCTGGTGTTTGGCCTTGAGTTCGGCGACTTGCTTGGCGATATCGGTTCGCAGGGTCGCGGCGAGTTGTTTGCCGTCGAGGATTTTTGCTGGCATGTTCATAGTGAAGTTCCAATAATCAACACGGAATATCCAATATCCAACTGCTTATTTGGAGATAAGAAGATTCTGTGGGTCGTTGTTTCTTTTTGCGGTTGTAACACAGGTGAAAAGAATAGAAATCAGCTCATCGGTTTCTTGTAGGAGAGGGAGGAGCTTCTCTGTAGGTTTTATCATTTCTGTTTTGACGATAATTTTTAACCAGACGTTGGTTTCCCTAAGTTCCTTTAATGCAATTTTGACCTTATGGATAAAATCGGGTCTCGACTCTGCACTTTGAGCTTCTCCATAGTTTGCTGCTGGAGATGTTCCGCTTCTTAAAATTTGTCCACAAATGTGATGCCCTGCATTTGAACATGGGAGCACCTCAGACAGTTTGATAATTCGTACAGCAAAATTAATTAGCCTGTCTTGCAAATCGAATTCTTTTTTTTCTGACATGAAGTAGCTTCCCTAACTTGGATGTTCCGTGTTGATGATTGAATATTGGGACTTCTAAAAGAGGGTTAATTGGTTTGTGGGTGCTTGACTTTTCTTTTTTGAGGGTGGCTTGGCAAGTTTGGGGAGTCCCGCCTCGAGTTCCCCCTCCTCAAGATTGGCTAAAATTTCATTGGAGCGGTTGATCACCTCATCGGGCAGTCCCGCGAGTCGCGCAACATGGATTCCATAACTCTTGTCTGCAGTGCCAGGGGCGATACGACGAAGAAAAACGACGCTATCGCCGCTTTCACGGACTTGGACTGTATAATTCTTTACGCCAGAAAGGGTGATGGCCAGATCGGTCAATTCATGATAATGGGTGGCAAAGAGGGTTTTGGCCTTGACGCGGGTTGTATTGTGCAGATACTCGGCCACGGCCCAGGCGATGCTGATGCCGTCAAAGGTGCTGGTGCCGCGTCCGATTTCATCCAACACGATCAGGCTTTTTCCCGTGGCGTTGTTCAGGATGTTGGCGGTCTCCTGCATTTCGACCATGAAGGTGCTACGTCCTCGGGCAAGATCATCCCCTGCGCCCACGCGCGTGAAGACTCGATCCAGGAGGCCTATTTTGGCCATGCTGGCCGGAACAAAAGATCCGAGGTGAGCCATGATGGCAATAAGCGCGACCTGACGGATGTAGGTGGACTTACCCGCCATATTCGGTCCAGTGATGAGCATGATCTGATTCTGGGTACAGTCCAGTAGCGCATCATTGGGTACAAACTGTTCGGCATCAGGGAGTTGTTCGATAACGGGATGGCGTCCATCCTGAATGATGAGCGTGTCGTCAGGGGTCATGGTTGGGCGTACATAGCCGAGCGCGAGGGCGCGGTCCGCGAAAGAGGAGAGGACATCCAAATGGGCCAGCGCATCAGCGGTTTCTTGGATTTCTGCCGTATAAAGGGCAACTTTCTCCCGAATTTCGCAAAAAAGCTCGAATTCCATGGCAACAGCCTTCTCCTGGGCCCCAAAGATCTTCTGCTCATAGGTTTTGAGCTCAGGCGTGATGAACCGCTCGGCATTGACGAGGGTCTGGCGACGCTCATAATCCGGGGGGGCCGAGGCGGCCTGCCCCTTGGAAATTTCAATATAGAAGCCAAAGACCCTGTTATGGCGGACCTTGAGCGTCTTGATACCGGTCCGCTCCTGTTCGGTCGCCTGATACCGGGCCAGCCAGGCATGTCCCTCAGAGGCAAGGGCTCGGAGCTCGTCTAAATCTTTATTATACCCCTGTCGGATGATTCCCCCGTCCTTGAGTCCGATAGCAGGGGAGTCGGTGATGGCAGCCTGAATAAGGTCGGCCAGCTCAGGCAGGGGGTGGATACGGCTGGCAAGCGCAGAGAGTAGGGGGTTCCCCGTCAACGCCAGTGCGTCACGGATTTCAGGAAGCGGGAGGAGGGATCCCTCCAGCGCCTTGACATCCCGTCCGTTGCACCGGTTGGCGGCGATGCGGGCAATCAGGCGTTCGAGGTCTCGAACCCCAGAAAACTTTTCGCGTAACATGTTTAAGGGGATTCGGTTACGCGTAAAGAAATCAACGGCTTCGAGGCGTGCATTAATCTCTCCGGCTTGGCGCAAAGGGCGGACGATCCAAGCTCGCAGGAGGCGGGCGCCCATCGGGGTTTGCGTGTTGTCTAGGACCCCCAGAAGCGTATTATCCTTAGACTTACCCTTCTGGGGGATAAGATCAAGGTTGACGCACGTATTCTCGTCCAGCATCAAGAAATTTGCCGAATGGCGGATCTGAAGCGAGCGGATATGTTCAGCCGTATGGTGGAGTTGTTCGCAAACGTACTGGAGAAGCGCCCCTGCTGGGCAGACAAGAGAGGGGGTGCCTTCACAACCATATCCTTGGAGGGAATGGACCTTAAAATGGCGCAACAGGCGGTCATACGCGCAATCATACTCGAGGGTCCAATCGTCAATTTCCGTTACGGCTCCAGCGATTCCTTGGGTTAAGAGCTCCGAGAGACGGGGGTCTGACCGCTGGGTCTGGCCGACAAGGCACTCACTGGGGGCATAACGCTTTAAAGCCTCGGCTAAAGAGGGGGCATCCGGGAGGGTTTCCGCCATGAATTCACCCGTAGAAAGGTCCAAAAGCGCGAGGCCGAGCGTCTTTTCCGCGCCATAGAGGGTTGCAAGGAAGTTGTTCCGGGAGGAGTCGAGGATATCATCTTCGGTGACCGTCCCAGGGGTCACGACGCGGGTGACCTCCCTCCGAACGATCCCCTTGGCTTGGGCAGGGTCCTCCATCTGGTCGCAAATAGCTACTTTTTTACCTGCCCGGATGAGCTTAGCCAGATAAGCGTCCAGGGCGTGGTACGGGACCCCACACATCGGGGTCCCGGCTCGCTGCGTTAAAGCCACCCCGAGAAGCGGGGCAGCCGCACGGGCATCCTCAAAGAACAGCTCATAAAAATCACCGAGACGGAAGAGCAGAATCACGCCTTCCGGCAGTTCGGCTTTGATCCGCCGATATTGACGCATCATGGGTGTAAGTTCTTCAGAAGACATGGCCTCAAATTCTTACACGTTACCTCCTTTTAGTCAATGCGGAAAATGGGAAAAAAACCATTTTTCCCTTGTTTGTAACCTTAGCCTCATGGTATTATAAGAAAACTTTGGTGTAGTTTTTTCTCCCGAAAATAGCGTGGCGTTTGTTCTGGAAAATGGCCGGAGGTTTTCTCTTATGTGGTGTGTTCAGAGTCCGATGAAAGATTATCTTAAATGGCGCGTAGGGGCCCTTGGGCAAGGGGCGCTCGTCCTCGTTGCTGTCGCCCTCGTTTTCTCTGGCTGTAAAAAGAAGGAAGAGGAGACGCTCCCTGCCCCAGCGTTGCCGACGGTCTATGCGGATCGAGCCAACGATAAAACCTACATTTCCTCGTTAATGGCCAATCATGAGCAGCAAGCCAAGGAGGCTCGTGAACGTCTCAGTCTTTCTTTAAAGATGACGCAATGCGTCACACGCGTCCGTGGGGCGCTCCCGCCTGAGGCAATGCCTGAGACCGTCCAGAAGGCGCTGGAGGCGGACCCGACGTGGCAAGAACTCGCTAGCCAGATCAAGAGGGCCGAGGCAGCCTCAAAAGAGACGCTCAAGCAGGCGCAAGAGATGGTTAGAAAGCGCATGAAAGACGAGCTACGCGATAATCAGGCACTTGACAAAGGAGCGGCAAAGGCACTCGACAGTGCCCAGCCCCGCGCACCAGCGGAAGTGAAATAACACGATTCGTTTTACGTCAGAGTAGTTTTAAGTGGAGAATACAGTTATGAATACAAGAACACGGTTCGGAAATCTAGTGCAGAAGATGGTGCTCACGTTGGCCGTCTCTGGTATGATGTGTGCAACTGGTGCGCTGGCGCAAGCATCTGCTGGTGACATTATTGGTTTTTATTCGGATTTTAGAAATTCGACCTTCACCGCGCCTGGCACAACCGTGGATTTTACGATCCGTGTTGAAGGGACTGTTGTGGTCTCCAATCTCTTCAATACAGCCTTCGTGCAGCCTCAGGTCCGTATGGAGGTGGGCTCAGATGGTTCATCATCAACTGCGTATGCTACGCTTAAAAGTACTTCATGGACAGTCGCTCCGTTTGATCCCCTGAATCGCACGGATTTGATCTTTTCGTATACGATTCGTCCGGGTGACATGGCAGACCCATTACGAATTTTCGGGACCTCCTTGGGCGGATATACGATCGTCCCGAATCAATGTTGGATATATTTGGCCTTTCCAGGAAATATAACGAGTAATGTGGTATGGAAAATAAATACTTCGAAGTGGAATACCGGATTGGATGATGGTTATGGCATGGGGTATGGCGACTGGAATATGTCCTACCAGAACATCGTTCTGCGGACGTTGAGCTATGATCCAGCGAACAGCCCCAATACGCTGGTGGCCCGTGCGCCTGCTCGGTCGTGGCGCATCCAGTCAGGCGGGACAAACGCGGTTCCCGTTAAGGTCTGGGTCTGGACGCCTGACACGAATCTCCTCCAGATCGGGACGAGTCCCAATCTGCCCTTGGAAGTGACCATCCCTGCGGGTGCCGATTATGTAGATTTCCCGATTAAGGGACTGGCCACCAATGCGATACCGACCGTTGCGACGGTCTACGCCCAGCGTCCGTCAGACTATGCGAAGAATGCCACGTCGATCACAAACTTTATTACCCGAGCGGTGACCATCACGGCGCCGGGTGCTCCGACGATCAGCCTTGAATTCTCGAACGGCATGGAGTCGCAAACGCTCTCAGAGACAAATGACGTGGATACGGGCTCCTTCCAGATTGTTCTTTCAGAGTCCTCCACCAACCGCGTCTATGTTGATTTTGCGATTGTGCACCAGCCCAATACGCTGACCAACATCATCATCACGCCACAGCCTGGCGGATATTATGTCGAAGCAGGACAGGAGAGATCCGATCCGTATTACTTTAGTGTGGTTAATGGTACGCGCGAGAGTGCCCGCGCTCCTTTTGTCCGTATCACACCCACAGCGACCAATACAGCGACGTATACCATCGCGAGACCGGGCATTCTGACTGTCAGAAACGTGAACCCAAGCGTGCTCTGGTATCCTCCAGCGACCGGAGACGAGAATAATCCAGTGACCTTTGATTGGAGCGACTTGGTTGATGTGAATGAGGATATCAGCCGGGGTGTGGCCTTCCGTTGGAATTTTGGTGACTCCGCCCCCATCACGCAGACCAACTTCACGACTTTCGGTCAGATCACCCACACCTACGCTGGTATTGGTGCTGCTGCCCGAAACTATACTGTGACACTGACCATTACAGATCCGGATGGCGGAAGCTACACGCTGCCTTCCCATACGATTACCATCTCGCCAGCACCTAAGCCCGCCAATATTTCTATCGCGGTCAACCGTGATGACTTGATCTATCAAGAGGGCGATACGACGGCAAGATATCGCGTGATCCTTTCGGCACCTGCGTTGCAAAATACCATGGTTTCCTTGGTGGCGCAGTATGTGGTTGATAGTACCTCGGCCGATGCTTGCCTCGGTCTGTCAGTGACTAACAATATTATTATTCCAACAGGTCTGACCAGTTCCGTTCCCTTTACGATGAGCATTAAAGACGGCACGATCAAGACCACCTCGGGCATTCTGATTATCCCGACGATTACCAATGCCGCGGCGCTCGTCCAGTATCCAGGCGCCTATTCCGGCATCGTCATCATTGAGAACGTCGCCCCTGGCATTGATACCGTGCCGACCTGCACACCTACGACCTCCGCGGTCGCACCTTACAATGCGATCGAGCTCGGCAAACCCTTCACGTTCAGATATTCAGCGACGGATATTACGGCTGATGTGAGTGGGGTGCCCGCGATTACAGTCGAGTTCCAGTTCCAGGATGGCGTTTCATTCACGAACACTGGCGTGAATGGCACGGTAACGCACACCTTTAGTGCGCTTGGGGGTCAGTCCGTGACGATGATCGCTACGGATAAAGATGGCGGTCAGCGTACCGTCACCTTCCCGATCACTATCGTGCCACCGCTCCCGCCTCCGTCAATCACTGTTTTCGACTACCCCGTCTTCATTGCTGAAAATGACAGTACCTCTGCCAAGCAGTTGACCATTCAACTCTCCCAGACCCCGATCTCTACAGGTCTCACGAATCCGGTTGTTGTCTTCCTCGATGTGACGCCCGTGAATAGCGTGGCCAATGGCACGATCACGATTCCCGCCAGCGTGACCTTCTACTCGTCGCAAACAACCAAGACGGTCAACTTCACCGTTCAAGATGGTACCGTGGCGAGTTCGACATCTGGATTCTTGGTGACGCCGCGCATCGCCGTGGGCGCACCTGGCGACTCCATCTATGTGCAACGTGAACCCGGTAATATTCTCTTGCAGAACGTGGCGCCACAGATCATCCAGCCGATTGATGGAAGTACGAATGTGGTTGCTACTGTTGGCCAGTCTCGTACGTTTACCTGGTCGGTTCGCGATGTGGCAGCAGATCTCGTGGGCATGACTCTCGTGTGGGACTGGGGCGATGGAACCACCTCCACGACCATAGGTGGTTCGGGTTCGATCGCGCATACCTATATGACACCCGCTGCCCAGCTCTCTGTGAGCGTGACAGCCACAGATAAAGATGGTGATTATTCAATTATCACCTTCTATGTTTCAGTCAAAGACTCCAAGAAAATCATTGCCCTGCCCATCGGACCCAACACCGCGGGCTTTAATGGACTCACGAGACTGGGAATAGGTAGTATCGTCGCCACGAATGCAAGCCCCTCGGTATGGGATCCCGTTGATCTTTTCTATACCTTCTATTTCAGTGCCGATGCGATGTCGGCACAGTTGCTGGCCATACCGTCGCCGATCCCGCTCGCGACAACGAATGCGATGCCAGAGGATGTCGGTAAGCAGAGCTACTTCTTTGCGTGGGACGGACCTTTGGCTGCCTTCCAAAATACAGCACATGTGACCAAGCCCTTGGCGCCGCGCTCAACCATCGTCAATCTGCCCTCGGGGACGATTGGAACGGGTGGGGCCGCAGGGACTACACTCAATGGTAATATTGTCCAAGTGAGTGCAATCTTTACCATTGAATATAATGTAAATGACGTGGAAAATCCGGCAGGCGTCAATAACGGCGACTTGAACCAAGATGGCGTGCCGGATCGTTTGGTGCAGAGATACTTTGTCAATACGACGAACGCCACGAGCGGCGCAACCGTAAGTGATGCAAGCTTGAGCGGAATCTGGTTCACACCTCTGGGTGGCTACAACGAAGATCTAGACTACCTGCCTGTCTATCCGACAGGGGATAGAAATGGCGTCTTAAGCTTCGCTCCAGTGGCTAATCCTGATACTGCCGCAGGGGATGTCGCGGTGAATGCCTTTACCGCCTTTATGGAAATTCGCGGTTGGGATGGTTGGTTGGGGACGCCGGATGATCCTCGGACGGATCCGACCATGAGGGATACCGATCAAGATGGTTATCCAGATGGCTGGGAGTATTGGTTCTGGTATGAATCTAACATGAATGGACGTTTGGGTTCTCGCTACAATCCGTTGAATGTCGCGCAGGGCGACTTGATTGATGACACGGAGATTGTTACCGCCTTTAATCCGATGTCGCCTCGCAGCGCGTATTCGGATGTTCTGTGGAGAGACGATTTTGACAATGATGGTCTCTTAGACATTGAAGAGCTTGTCCTTGGAACAGATCCCACGAACTGGGATACCGATGGCGATCTCATGGCGGATGGCTGGGAAATCTTGAGGGGTTTTCAGCCTTGCGATGGTCGTGATGGAAAGTTGCCAATGACTCCAGGTGCGCAGTATGACAACAATCCAGATGGTGACTTCTTTGCGATCTCCACCTCACCCCGGCGTCACATCCAAGTCGTGACCACCAATGGGGGCTTCGATGTGTTCGGTGATCCGACGGTGACGATTGCCACAAACCACTACTTTGCAGTGGTTGACACAAATTCACCCACGCTTGACATTATTTCTTCGTCAGTGACGACCGGCTATCGTTATGGCGATGACCGCACAGGACCCTGGGCTGTGGGTCGTCCAGTGCCTGTCACGGCACTGACGAATGCAAATGTGATTGCGGGGCCTGCAGACTACGAGGACAATCCGCTGATCATGCATTTCCAGGTCCGTGATGAGTACGTGTTTGATCCGCGTACAGCATGGAGCGGGGGTATCAGCGGTGGAGGGGCGCGGGCTGGCTGGCCGTATGATGCTACAGATCGTTTTGGCCCCTCGGGCCCGGATACGTGTCCGTTTACCGCAGTCGATGAATACCTGCTCTTGAAGTTTATGTATGAGCTTCGGCTGAATGGTATGGTCTCCACCAATAACTCGGGGTGGATTGCCAGATATGATCAGGCGGTCAATCTGTATGCTTCGAACAATAACGCCATTGTCTTTAATAACACGCGGCGTATTCTGATTCAGGAGTCGTGGAGCCGCTTTACCACGCATCCGCGTACACCGGATACCGATGCGACGCCTGGCAACATAGATGGTATTGCTGATGGATGGGAGCTCTATATCGCGGTTCCGCCTGGAGCCGCAGCCAACATCAATGAATTCACCCACTCACCCTGGGTTGCTCAAGCTGGTGTTTCGTGGGAGTTCTGGGGAACGCAGTCGCTTGCTCAGTATGCCAATACAAACCAATATTATTTTGGTATGACCAATAACAATCCGATGATCGGCGTTGTGACTATTATCAGGCCTGTAGATGATCCGGATAACTACTGGAGTAATAAATTATGGCCGACCGATCCGTGGAATGCAGACACCGACGGTGATGGGGTGGGTGATGGAGCGGAAAGGGCGTTTATCTATGGGTTTGCCGTGGCTCCGGGTGCGGGTGGCGGTCTGAATCCATGCTCGGTTGATACAGACCGCGATGCGTTGCCGGATCCCTGGGAGGTAGCGTTTGCAGGAACTGCGGTTGCAGCCGATGGCTCAACGAACACACCGCCCATCGTTCCCGGGCAGATACGATTACCCATTCCGATGACGATCTCTAATGGACAGGATGGTTCTGTTGCCGATTCGAACAAGGATTCGGACTTGGATGGACTCGTGAGCTATCAGGAGTATTTGACCCAAGCCCTCCGCTGTTACCGGTATGATATTCCGCTAGGAGCCGTGGTGAATGATACGAATGCGGCTGTGGTTGCTGGATTTACGCAAAAAAATGGCCAGCCCATGGACATCACTTTTGAAGCGAGTGTCTTCTTTGAAGAGGTCACAAATCTTTGGGATCAAGCCCGCGTGGGTTGGCCAGGCCCCTTGACGCTCTGGTGGATGCGTCCAGCAGGGCCGAACGGCTATTGCTCAACATCCCCCAACAATCCTGACTCGGACAGGGACGGCATGGATGACTACTATGAAATGTTCCATGGCCTCAATCCGTTGCTCGGGTATGGGATAAGAGATGATTATTCGGATGACTTGGTGGCGAAATCCTGGATCATCAACGGAGAGCCTGCGGTGGTCTACCGGTGGAACGCATTTTTCCCGACAGGTAGTCTTAATTTTGACTTTGTCAAGTATCCGTGGCTGAACGGGATGCCGGATGCGGATCCAGATGCAGACGGACTCTTGAATAGGGAGGAGGCGTTGGCGGCTAACATGCCGTTGCCGGAGCCGTCCAATACCGATCCTTCCCCGCTGTGGATGACGGATCCTTCTAATACCAACAGTCTCACAGCCCGCTTCTATGTGACATGGAATGGAAGAAATTTCAATCGGCCGATGTTCTTCTGGCCGAAGGAAAACTTTGACATGCCGACGTTCAACTACCCTTTCGAAATGAATGAAGGGTATGATACAGACAATGATGGCGTTTCGGATAAAGATGAGCTGGTCACAAATCGAGGCTCAGGGTCTGACCCACGGGATAGCGAAGATCCGATTCGTCGTCAAGCCCTCTGGTGCAGTGGCGCAAATTCCGCTGCAGTCACGCCGTATATCTATGCAGATGCCAATGATACGGTTGTCGGACAGATTTATGCGAACATCGGGGAGGCGTACCGCAGTTTCACGGTTGAATTGTGGGCTCGTCCTGAATGGGACACAAGTGCCAATGATCAGATTCTCATTGAACGTACCTTTAACTATGGCCAATCGGATGCCAGCCAGCCTCAATGGTCGCGTCTACGTCGGAACTTCCAGATCGGGATCACTCCGGACGGACGCATTTTTGGTGGTTTTGACAATGCTGGCGGACATGATGAGCACACGGACTCGGTTCGACTCATTGGCGAGAAGGTCATCTCCAACAAATGGATGCATGTCGCCATTCGGATGGATGGACGCGGACAGAGTTTTTCGCTCCTCATCAACGGCGTTTCTCAGGGCCAAGTATCTACAGCCTTGATTCCCGCCACGGGCGTGGATCCAGCGTTGGACAACCCGGATACTGAGTATGAAAACGAATTCCGTAATGGCGCACTGGTTCTGGGTGCAGGCGCTACGAGGCTTACGTTCTTTGATATCGGGTTATATGCCTCTCATCCGTTGCCGATGGCTTGGTATTCAACGTGGGCAGACTATAACAAGTTCTATCGTGGTTGGATCGATGAAGTTCGTATCTGGGATGGCGCACGGAGCAACCAGGAGATCAACGACAGCCTCAGTAAGGAATTCACACGACTGGAAATCCTTGAAAACAGGACGGAGATTTTGAATGAGTTGAACGCTGGTGCAGGGCGCACGGCGCTCTCGACCAACAACTTCCTCTCGCCGATTCTGATGAATCTCTATACCTTCAACAATCTCTTCAGTGCGAACACGGAACAGTATGTTGCGCAGGTGCCGCGCGGGTTTAACTCAGCGGGTGTTGCCGCGAACCGTCCCTTAGGTACGCCAGCGGGCGCCGCGGTGGAGTGGTGGAATGCGAGCTCAGTGAAGAGTACGGTCTACACGAACTGGCACTACCTGCCATGGATTGAGAATGTAGCGGCCCATATGCCACCCATGACTTCAATCGTTGACACGAATAGCGGGGGCACCACATTCGTCTATGACAATGTTGTGTTAGATTCTGTCTACTGGACACGTCGCGCAGCGGGCGACGTTGAGCAACAGAATAGTTTCGCGAACAACAACAATCCGTATGGGTTCTACTATTTTCTAACCGACACTTATAGACTTCTTCCACCACCCCTGGGCGTCCCCTGGGCTATCGCGGAATTATATAGCGAGTTAAAGGAAAGAAATCGTGGAATCGACCTGCTCCCAATCGGTGATGCCTGGGCTAAACAGTGCACCGACTTCTGGGATGACAAGGGCGCGTCGGGGAGTTGGCTTGAAAACTATGATACGTTGCCCGACGGTCTGCCCGTATGGTGGGTCACGTTGCATGCCACCACGGCTGGCTGGACAGACACCTATAGTGGTAGCAGTGGCTACTATACGACCAATCGCATGACCAATGGCGACGTGTACCAGCGAGACCTCGCGATGGGCATGTTGCCGAGTGCTACCACGACCACGGATTATACGGCTGCGTATCAGCAAACCGCTGACAGCAATGGCGATGGTATGCCAGATTGGTGGAAGCGCATGTATGGCCTTAACGTGATGGATACAAAGGGCGATCACGGGCCTTTGGGCGATGTCGACAATGACGGGCTTTCAAATTACGCGGAATACTTGATCACGGAGGTGTACAAGTTTAGGTATAGCAGTCCGGTGAAGTTTAAAACCCATCCGGATCAGCCAATCTCTGACTACTTTATGAAGTCGTCTGGAGCGAAGCTGAACTTTGGCGCCATGTTCTCTGATCATGACTTTATTGAAGATTTGTGGGAAGAGCGCTATTCGCCTGGATACGCGAACCCCTATATCTTTGACTCCAAAACAGATTATGATGATGATGGGTGGTCAAACTGGGCAGAGGCGCGTTACAGCCAAGCAGTCGCCACAGCGCGTCCAGACCTTCGTGAGCTCGTCATGGTCAACGGGATCACCACGTTTGAATATCCCATTCCTGTCGTGGATACGTATATCAGCTATAAGGGAGTACAGACGGGCGGCAATCTCGTGCTTGAAGCATTCTCTTCATCTGAGATGCTCGGAACCCCAGACGCGAAATGGACGATCAGCTTTGGCCTTGCCGGCAGTCAGCAAAACTCGATCCCGCTGGGCTTCTATGCGGACAAGACGATCCGCACACGGCTCTCGCCGGGCTCAGTTGTGCCAGGAACGATTGCTGTCCAGTTGACAGATACCTGGACTGGCGAAACAACGGGTACCGGCTTCGATATGAATGGCGTCATCTACTCCATGACGATCGACGGGGTTTGGGATCCTATCGGAACCGTTAATTATATTACCGGCGAAATGGTGTTGGAGATGGGCGCCTTTAATGGTGTAGACATTATCCTGGATGCGGCGGCTTATCCAGCTGATCGAAACAGTTATATTGAAGCGGCAGTCTCGTACTTTGAAATGACGTATGAAACTCAGTTGCCGACGGGCTGGCCACAACACATCTATCTGGGTCGTGCCGCAGAGGGTGCACTGAAGGAAGGTAAAAATTACTTCTTCGTCTTCCTGGATGCTAATGCCAATTCGACTTGGGATGCAGGCGAGCCCGCTGGCATACCAACGCCGTTCGAAACCGATATCGGGTGGGATGAAAATCGTCTGGACGTCCAGTTGACGGACTATACACCCTATAACCTGAGATTATCCTTGTCGTCAGGGCTGACCTCCGAAGATGTCATCTTCGGAGCAGGTGGCGCGGCGGCAGGGGGTGGGGCTGTGCAAGCCGCTGCGAGTTACACGCATGTACGTATCAGGCGTTCAACAATCCAGGGCAGTGGGTTCGGTGAACGTACCATCTTTGACAAGATCATCTATGGGCGTGACTATATCCATGAGGGTGACGTGATGACCCTGCCGACCTATGGCGGGTATGGATTTGACTGGAGCTTTATTGGCACCTTTACACCCACACTTGTTGGGGCGATCACCTATCAGGTCTATGTGGGAGATAAGGAGCCCTTGACAAACAACACGCTGCTTGCCACGTTTACAAACAAGTTTGATAGCGTCCGTGCTGTTCCAGCCCTTGTTTCACCTGCAAATGGTGCGTATGTCTATACAGCGCGTCCCACCTTCTCGTGGTCACTCCCCGCGACAAACAATGCATATAGTGCCTTTGCCTTTGAGATGCGTCGGGGTGGCTCCTCAAGTGGTTCGCCACTGGTCTACCCAATCACCATCCGACAAATGCCAATCAAGAACGTGAAGACAGGCAACTACGTCTGGGAGGCACCCTTCTATATGGGAGATAAGAATACCGTGAATAACGGTGTCTACTATTGGCGTGTGCAGATGTTGAATCCGCGGTTCAGCGTGAATAACGCTGTTGATGCCGATTGGTCGGCATGGCGGCCTTTCCGTTGGGATGTCAACACGCCACTTGCTCCTGCGGGTGTCGTCGCGACGAATCTCAATGGTTCATCTTCTGGGTATGGCCAGTTGCGCGCTGTCGTGAAGTACTTTGGAGCCGTGACGAATACGGTTTCAGATCGCGTCATCCTCCAAGCCTTTAAGAACAGGGGCTTTACAGGCCATCCTGCTGCGCAGTATACCTTCTCGACGACCCAAAATACGATGCTGACAAACCAGAGTCTCTCGGTGACCAATGCTATTTCACTGCGTGGTCTGACTCCGGGCGTCTATTATGTGCGTGCCTTCTTAGATTCCAATACCAATAGCGTACAGGACAGTTGGGAGTCTTGGGGCTATGCAAACTACTATGGCGAGACCAAGTCGATGCATGATGTACGTCCAATCGAGGTTTCCTACACGGCGGTGACGAAGCCAGTGACGGTCTATATCGAAGACAGTGATACAGATCAAGACTGGTTCCCGGATGCTTACGAGTATGAGCTCAACAGATCGGCGTCGAACTTCCTGGAGCTCACGGGGCCAAATGATGCGTGGTCCTATCGGGGTGATGGCGAGTACAATCCAACGCTTGATGCATCTGGCTTCATTAATATGGTCTTTGCAATGGCTTCAGGCTCGCCCGCGCAACAAGCTGAGATTATTAATCTGCTTTCGACGGACGGACAAGCGTCGCCAGCAGATGCTAATCCAGATGTCGCCATTGAAAACCTTAGCTTTGGCGTGGAAGGTCCGGCGTTGGACTTCATTGTGATACCTGCGCCGCCAGCGCAGTTACCCCTGTTTAGCGGGCTCACGGGTGCGCTGAGCGCCCCTGCCCCCGAAGCCAAGGTCTACCCGTATCATGTCAAGTTCTCCAGTTCGCTCGCGACGCCGAAAGCGGATTGGCAGATCGTGGAATCTGGTACCGTATCTGTTGATGCGAACGGAGTGACAGTCAAGACGCCGGATCCAGCCTCCAAGGTTACAGTAACAGGAGTCAGCGGATTCTTCACTGTCACTGTCGAGATTCCCTTAAACTAACGAAAAGCGGGTCTAGGGGGATACGTCCCCATAGACCCGCAGATGTTTCCGTGTGGGCAGGTTTGATCCGCCATGAAGTTCATAACGAATAAAAGTCGGGTTTGGTTAATGCTCGCCCTGTCAATCGTGACGGGTGTTAGGCTTTTAGCTGCCCCTTTTGATCGCACGTGGGACGTCAAACAACCTGATGGACGCGTGGTTCAGATTCATGGCTGGGGTGATGAGTTCTCGGCGGATATGGAGGTTGGCGGATATACCATCCTTTTTGATTCCTCCACGAAGTCTTATGTCTATGCAACGCGCACGGTGGACGGAAAGTTGCAGTCGTCAGGACTGGTTGCGGGTCGTGATAATCCAGCCTTATTGAGTTTGTCGCAGCATCTGCGTCCCGATGCGGCTGTCCGTAAGGCCGAACGCGCTGAACGTTACACGCGCTGGGATGAGGCGGTCAATATCAGCAGTCGTTGGGAGGCTACTAAAGCGATCACCACTATACGCCTTGCCCCGCCTCCCCCGACAGGTACTGGCCCTTCCTATGCACCTCCAAGCTTCAAAACGCTTGGAACTAAGGTCGGACTCACCTTGCTGGTTGATTTTTCAGATGATGGGGCGACAATTCCACAGACTGAAATTGAAGCATTTTGTAATGGGGATAGTTATATAGGGAATGGTAATAACGGTTCGGTCAAACAATATTTCAAGGATGTTTCAAATCAACGGCTGACGTATAGTAACATTGTGACAGTCTATATCAGGGTTCCCCATCCTAAAACCTATTACAATAATCCAGCCAATACGGACGCCGCTAACGAATTGGTCAAAGATGCGCTTGATGAGTTAAAGGCTCGGTCTGACTATTGGACCGTAATTTGGCCGCAGTTGCAAACGTTGACGGTGGATGGGGCTGACAGAGTCGTGGCGTGTAATGTGTATTATGCAGGCCACCCAGATATTGGATGGGCGCAAGGTCTCTGGCCGCATTCCTGGTCATTGGTCCAGGTAGGCCCCCAAAGTCTCGGTCCCAACGTCATTGTCTATAATTATCAGATGACGGATATTGGCGATGAACTGACATTGGGGACCTTCTGCCATGAAAACGGACACATGTTGTGTGATTTTCCAGATATTTACGACTATAATTATGATTCGGTCGGCGGTGCGGGTGGGTTTTGCTTGATGAATTCCGGCGGACACGGAACCAATCCTGTCAAGCCGTGCGGTTATCTGCGGATGCACGCGGGTTGGCTCGATGCGGTTGATTTGGAAACAGTGACCGATTATCAATTGACGTTGAGTATAACTGACACAACAATCTATAAATATACAAAGCCTTTGGTGCCGAAAGAGTATTTTCTCTTTGAGAATCGCCAGCAAAGCGGGCGTGACGCCAAAATACCCGGAAGAGGTATTGAAATTTGGCATTGTGACGAG
>CAYWNP010000048.1:0-17869 GCA_964459675.1 uncultured Akkermansia sp.
AGACTTTCCTGAAAGAACGTATAGTATTCAACATGAACAAAAAATATTTTAGTTTTGTATTAATCGTGGGGCTGTTGGGGGGCTGTTCGACGGTACGGCAGGCACGGCAGGCACAACAGGAGACAGGGGATGCGCTTCCGTTCGGTGAGCGTACAACAACACCGCAGGAGTTTGCTTTGCACACGGGTGATGTCCTCTCCTTGGCTGATGCAGAACGCTTCTCGCTCGCATGGCATCCTCAGATGGTGACCGCAACTCAGAATGTTGTGGCCGCGCAGGTGATGGTCAGTAAGGCTGGCGCAGGACTGAGGCCAAATCTCTCAGGGGCTGTCAGTTATGATGGCTCTCGGAATGCAGCTTCTCATGATCGGAACTTTGATTTTACCTCGGAGCGCGATTTTAGCGCAAGCCTCTCCCTGACCTGGGTCCTCTATGATTTTGGCAGGACAGATGCGGCGGTGCGGGGTGCGGTCGCGGATCTCTTAGCTGCGCAAGAGGCGCTGCAGGCGACGCGGGTGAGCCGGATCTTTGCGGTGCGGACAGCCTATTTTCAGCTGGGGCAGGCCGAGGCGCAGTGCCGCGTAGATGAGGAGAATCTGCGACAATACGCGGAGCTCCTGCGCCAGGCACAACTGCGCTTCAATGTGGGAACTGGCCGCAAGTATGATATCACCAAGGCTCGGGCCGATCGTAGCAATGCGATGCTCTCGCTCTTGACCGCCAGCAATGCGGTCACGACTGCGCGTGCCACGCTCAACAATGAGATGGGGCTTGGCAAGACGGTCACGTATGCTTTGGCAGCAGATTCGAGCCTTCCCTTGCCAGAGAGTGATTTTGATCTTCTCTTTTCGGTTGCGCAAACCAATCAGCCCACCCTTCGCTCGCTCCAGGCCAAAGTAACGGCTGCGATGGCAGGGGTGGATAAAACCATTGCCGACCTCTATCCCAAAATTCGTGCCTCTGCCTCGACGGCCTATGGCATCGGCGACTTCCAGACCCTCGGTCTGGGGTGGGGACTTGCGTTTCTGCAGGATCTTTTTAGTGCGTATGAAAAGCAGGACAATATTCTGCTCGGTGTGACGGCGTTGCGTCAAGCGCGGGCGTCACTGGCGCAGGAAGAGCAACAGGTGGTCCTTTCGCTGATCGAGGCACTCTCGACACTCAAGACAGCTCAACAGGGTAAAGTTGTGGCCGAGGAGATGGAACAGCAGTCCAAAGAAAATCTGGAGTTGGTCAAGAAACAGTTTGAAGTGGGAGCGAGCTCCATTCTGGAGTTGACCGATGCACAGGTCCTCTACACCCGCGCTCGGAGCGCAACGGTTTCCGCGCGGTATTCACTTGAATTGGCCAAAGCCGGCGTTTACGCCACTCTAGGGAAACAATAATGAAAAAAGGAATTATTTTCCTGGTCATCGCGGGAATTATCGGCCTGGCTGTCTGGCAGGGAATGAAATATTTTAAACCGGCGAAGGTCGAGTCACCTTGGCGTACGCGCACGATCGAGCGAGGCCTGCTCGTCCAAGAGGTTCGGGCGACCGGCACGGTCCAACCGATCAAAAATATTTTAGTGGGCACGCAAGTCAATGGGCCGATCAAAAAGCTGTATGTGGATTTTAATGCCGAGGTGAAGGTGGGTCAGCAGATTGCGCAGATTGATCCAGCAGTTTACCAAGCCTATGTCTCGAGGGACGAGGCCGCGCTGGCCTCAGCCAAGGCGAATGTACTCTCCTCAAAAGCAAACCTCGTACAGGCACGCGCCACGGTCGAGCTGACGCAGGCAAAGTTGGTCTTGGCCGAGAAGGAGTTGGTCCGTATGGAGGAACTCCGCAAAAACGAAATGGTGGCGCAGTCAGAGGTTGATACAGCCCTCTCCAATCGCGATGCGCTACTCGCGCAAGTGAAGGTTAACGAAGCGGCTGTTGTGCAGAGCGAGGCCGCGACCCAACAGACCGAGGCAATGATCCAGCAGAGCGAAGCCTCCCTCCAGTTGTCGCGCGCTAATCTGGGCTACACCACGATCAAGTCACCGGTAGACGGTGTGATCATCCAGCGGAATGTTGACGAGGGGCAGACCGTGGTCTCCAGCATGAACGCGCAGACGATTTTTACGATTGCGACCGATCTCAACCGCGTCCAGATTCAGGCCGACATTCCGGAATCGGATATCGGCGGGATTGTGATTGGGCAGCGTGTCACCTTCTCCGTGGATGCCTATAACCGTATCGTTTTCACTGGGTCTGTCGTGCAGGTTCGCATGGCGGCCACCAGCGTGCAAAATGTGGTGACGTTCCCGGTCATTATTCAAGCGGACAACCCCAACAAGCGGCTCTTCCCAGGCATGACCGCCAATCTCGCGGTTGAGACAGGTCGCGCGGAGGACATCTTGAAGATTCCCTCGGCAGCGTTACGCTTCACCCCGCCAGATCTGCCTCCCTGCCCGGATGAAGAGAAGGGGGCCATCAAGAAAGCAGGCGGACCCGCGGTTTGGCTTGTCGGTCCAGACAACAAGCCGGAGCGTCTCAAGATCAAGCAAAAGCTTTCTGACGGGACGATGATCGGTGTGGAAACAGAGCAGGACCTAAAGGGTCGCGAAGTCATCATCGGCTCGCAAACCGCATCCGCCTCGTCTGCTGAAAAAGATAGTGTTAATCCCTTTACGCCCAAGATGCCCAGCCATAGCGTTCGTCATGCTGCGCGCTAGAGCAGGTTAATTAAATGTGTAGTCCCTCACAGAGGCACAGAGAGCACAGAGAAATAGGTATTCCGAATGAATGATAAAGACCTTTTATGTTGCCCTATTCCAAACATGATTAATAATTCAATTGGATTCCTCCGTGAACTCTGTGGGCTCTGTGAGAAAAAATGGCTACGCCTTTTAAGAAAATGCGCTAGTGTGGTTTTATGTTAATTGAAATCCAAGATTTAAAACGCGGGTATAATATGGGCCAAGAAGATGTCTGGGCCCTGAATGGCGTCACCTTGCAGGTGGAGAAGGGGGAATTTGTTGCAATCATGGGTCACAGTGGCTCCGGAAAGAGCACGCTGCTGAATGTGATTGGCTGTCTGGATGTGCCGACCTCCGGGAAATATATCTTGGACGGCACGCCGGTTGCAGGAATGAATCGCGCAGCCTTGGCGCGGGTGCGTAACCAAAAGATCGGCTTTGTCTTTCAGAGTTTCAATCTGCTCTCGCGGACCACGGCGCGCGAAAATGTTGAACTGCCGATGCTCTATAATCCGACGGCTCCGCGCGGAAAAGCCTTGCATGACCGTGCGGAATATCTGCTGGACCATGTGGGACTAGGTGATCGTATGTTACACACACCTGGACAGCTTTCCGGTGGACAACAGCAACGTGTCGCCATCGCCCGGGCGCTCATGAACAATCCCCCGTTGCTCCTGGCAGATGAACCGACCGGCAACCTCGACTCCCATGCCAGTCTCGAAATCATGGAATACTTCCGTACGTTGAATGAACAGGGTCAGACGATTGTGATGGTGACTCATGAGATCGATATTGCAGCCTATGCCAAGCGCAAGATTGTCATGCGAGACGGGAAGGTGGTCTCATGAATGGCATGATGATTTTTAAAGTGGCGCTACGTGCCCTGTTGCGGAATAAAGTGCGTTCGATCTTGACCGCCTTGGGCATTATTGTCGGCATCGCCGCCGTGATCGCTGTCGTGGCCATTGGCGAGGGCGCCTCCACCAGCATGAAGGCGCAGATCAGCTCCATGGGCGACAACATGCTCATTGTCTTTGGAGGGAGCATGAAAAAAGGGGGCGTTCACGGGGGCCATGGCGGTTTTCAGACCTTGATGAGAGAGGATGGCGAGGCCATGCGCCGTGACTTCCCGGAGCTGATTAAGGCCTATTCGCCGCTTGTGCGTAGCGGAGGGCAGGCCATTTTTCAGGAGAACAACTGGTCAACGCAGATCCAGGGCGTCACACCTGAGTATGTGGCGGTTCGGAAATGGGATGTCTCGAGTGGCGTTTTCTTTACCGATGCTGATTTGCGCGCGGGCACGCGAGTCTGTGTCGTGGGGCAGACCCTCGTGGACAACCTCTTTAACGGACAAGACCCGATCGGTGAAACCTTCCGTATTCGAAATATACCCTTCAGGGTCTTGGGGGTCATGACGAAAAAGGGGACAACCTCCATGGGTCAGGACCAGGACGATATCATCATCATGCCGTTGACGACGGTGAAGCGCGTTTTGAAACGCGGGTCCTTTAACAATGTGGACCAGTTGCTCTTTAGTATCTACGATATGGACCAGATGCCGGAAGCTAAGCGTGTCCTGGCAGACTTGCTTCGTCAGCGCCATCGCCTGGGACCGAATACAGAGGATGACTTCACGATTATTGACATGACGGAGATCTCCGATATGCTCACCAGCGTCTCCTCGATGATGACCATTTTGATGGCGGTTGTCGCCTCGATCTCCTTGCTGGTTGGGGGAATCGGCATCATGAATATTATGCTCGTCTCTGTGACAGAGCGTACGCGCGAGATCGGCCTGCGCATGGCGATTGGCGCGGCGCCGGTCGCGATTTTACTCCAGTTCCTGACTGAGGCAGCGGTCCTCTCGACGCTAGGGGGGATACTCGGTATTTTTCTCGGTGTGGCAGGCGCTTACACCGTGGGCGATATCAACAAATGGCCCATTTATGTGACACCGATTTCGGTGGTCATCTCTTTTGGGTTCAGCGCCTTTGTCGGCATCTTCTTCGGCTTCTATCCGGCGCTCCGCGCCTCCCGCCTCAACCCCATCGATTGTCTGCGGTACGAGTAGGGTGCTTAGAACCCCGCTGGTTGGTGCAAGCAAAGGGTTCGGGGGGTAGCTTTAACTCATGGATGTAACCAGTGCATGAACTGGTCAAAGGCCTCGTGACCCCCAATATAGAGTGCTGTAAAATAGGCGACGGTGAAGATGTTCATAAAATGACCGTAGAGGATGCAGAGGCCATCTCGTTGCAGAAGGCCGATCGCGAGGAAGAGCACAGCCATGGCGGGTAAGGTGTTGCTGAGCGGGACGAGGATGATGGGAGCAACCAGCAATATAGCCCCAAAGAGAATTGCGAAACTATTAAGCATTTCCATGAAGCCAGCCCCGGCCAGAATATTTAAGCGATGGGGACGACTCAAGTATTCCAGACGGCTCAGCCAGACACTGCTTTTTCTGAGGGTCTCCCTGACTTTCTCAGACGGCATCACATGTTGAGCGAGCCGCCGTGGGAGCCAGAGGGTGCGACCTCGCAGACGGCTGATCGCAATCAAGCCGATCACCGTGCCAAACACGCCCCCCATTCCTGGAAGTTGCACAGGAACCATAAAGACAAGGGAGAGAAAGATAACCAGCAATAAGAGTCCGTCTTGTCCAACCAGCACTCTCATCTCGTCCAACGTGATCTGATCGGGGGGTAGGTTGTCAATGACGAGGCTGAGTTTTTCGCCAAGGGAATCAGTGCGCAACTCCGCCAGCTCTGCCGGGCTTAGGCAGATATGCTGGGGCTTGTCAGTTCCGCTTGGAGGTTGATTCATAAAAATGGTTATTTCCGACCAGTAAGAAGTAGTGAAAGCTAAAAAAGTGAGTTTATTTTAGCTCTTCACGGCGGATTTGTCTATCACGAATCCAGAGATATTCTTTCTTGTTGACTGGGACCGGCAATGCGCGAATGTGCGAAGGCGGACGGAAGCATATTTGCAGAGCCTACTGCCCCTTCTTACTTAGGTGGCCCGAGGGACGCGGGATCTTGAAGTCGCGCTCATCCGTCTGCTAGACCTCGTCCGTCTGTTTTTCAAAATAGTTGAGGAGAGTCTGATGGTTGGCGAGCGAATCGCCGATGTGCATCCCTGGATAGCTTCCGTTGGACTCGGCCAAGCTGGTGAGCACCAGGCCTGCCGAAGCGGTGAAGAAGAAAGAGCCAGTTATGTGAGGCATTTTGAGTAACCTTCCTTTCTGGAGCATGTAATTAAATGTGTAGTTTCTCACAGAGGCATCCACCTTCGCTAAAGCTACGGTGGACAGGCACAGGCACAAATAAATGAAAAACTGTATCGCACAAAGTCACAAGGCCACAAAGAAGAGAAATATTTTTAATTTCTTGAATTTCCTTATAGCTTCGTGGCTTTGTGCGTGAGAAATTGGGCAAGGTATAGGGAAGGGATTATTTCACGGGTGGGGAGACAGGTATTTCTTCGCAGACGACACGGAAGCCGACGTCGAAGACGGGTTGCCAGGGCAAGTAGGAGACACAGGAGCGTTCGGTGAGCTGCTTGGGCAGGGAGGCGAAGGAGCCTCCCATCGCAATCGCGCGGCCTTCTTTGTCCAGGTCAGAGGTCCATTCCCAGACATTGCCGAAGACATCGTAGAGGCCTGTCGTACTGGCTGGATACGTGCCGACCGGTGCGGTCGCACGCACCTTATCATTCATGTTCGTATCCCCGGGACGCCAGTTCATGACCGCGCCGCTGGGCAAACCCCAAGGAGCCAGTGTCACCTCCACATGGAACGTGAGGTCAGCAAAATTCCCTTGTCCACGGCCCGCAGCCTTTGCAAAGGCCATGCGCTCCGCAACCGTGGGCAGGCGGTAGCGTTTGCCGGTCTTCTTGCTCAGCCATTCGCAATAGGCTTTTGCTTTTGCCTGCGGCACACGCACAACCGGCTGGTCAGGTCCATTGACCGGGAAGCCTCGGTCCTGCACGGCAAACTGAAGGAAGCTCCCCACTTCAATGCCACTGTCATGCTGCGGATCAAATTCGGCGAACGCTTTGTTGGTGACCTCGTTGGTTGCGATTATTATTTTGCCCGACTGTTGCGCACGCGCCAGCGTCATGATCAAATTTGGCCGCGTATTCTCGATTCCCTTGCCATCCAGTTTGACTTTAGGCGGATTGGCTCGGAACTCATAATCTTCTGGATCTTCATCGATGTCGGCATAGCGCTGAAGCAGTTCGCGCCGACGCTTTGCGAGCTGCTGCGTACGCGCTTCGCCGCTGATTTCAGTCCACGTGCCATGCGCAGGCGTGTTGAGGTCGATCCAGGTGTTCAGGCGATCCCAGGACTCAGTATCGAGTTTGACGCTCTTGTGTCCGGCCTCCAACATGCGGATGAGATCGGTTGTCGAGGCGTGGAATTCATAGGGCTTCAACAGATGCATGTCGCTTTCCATGGTGTGGTTGCGCACATATTTTTTGAGCGCGAGATAGGCTGGAGGGAAATGGGCGGCCTGATATCCTTTGTTCGGTGCGAGATAGGTTTTGTCAGGGTACATTTTGAAGTCTGGCACTTCTTTATCCTCACCGTCATGGCAGCCCACGCAGTATTTATCGAGGACGGGTTGGACCTCCCGATTAAAGGAGAAGCCGCGCGCCGGCCCATACCAGGGACGGATCTTTTCAATCGGCTTGCTGTGCGCATCAATACGGTTGGCAGGGGTCGAGCGGTTCAGGGGTTCATGGCAGCCCACACAGGTCTGAATCTCGCCGGGCATGGACATCACCCAGCTCCGCATGAGCTGGACCGCACGGCCCTTTTCATCCAAGGGCTGGATCATGAGCGGAATATTCGGTGGAACTTCAAAGAAGGCTGAGCCGTCTTCGGATACTGGGACTGTTCCGATAATGCGGCGCACATCCCAGGGACCGTCCTCGCCGACGCGGTCGACTTGTCCGCCCATGCCGCGATACGAATAGGCATATGTGCCGATACGAAGCGACTTGATCGTGCCGCGCGGAACTCCTGCCAGCCCAGGGCCTGCATAGATGTCGAGGAGGTTGATATAGCCGGGCTTTCCTTTGGCGATCTGTGAGGGCAGGACGGGCGGACGTTTTGTGGGCTTGAGGAGCACGGGCTCCAAATAGGCGTTTGCGGGATCTTCGGCGATAAGGGTCATGTTGTCGAACATGTCCACCAGATAGAGCCCCCAGGGTGTTTTCGCATCTGGCTTCATCGGCGCAATAAAATAGTTTCCTCCGAGTGGCAACGGATGGAGGAATTTCGGCCAGGAATTATCCACGAGATGATCCGAGATTTTCGACTCCACCTTTTTCCCGCGACCGGGAATGCGCTGGACCACGCCTTCTGTCTCAAAGCGTCCCTTGGACGGATCGAAGACCACCAGTTCACCCATGCGCTGCACGCCATGATGACCCGAGACAATGGCTGCGAACTTGCCAGCGCCAGCCGGAATCGGCTTCGCATAGAACATGGAGTTGGGCCAATAGGAGTTGCTGCCGTAGTATTCGCGTTGAGCCGTTCCGTCCGGGTTCATGCTGAAGAGGATGCGGGCCACAAAATGAGGCAGGTCGCTGTACTCCCAACGTTGATAGATGACGCGTCCATCCGGGAGCATGGTCGGATTCCAGTTATGCTCCTGGTCAAAGGTCAGCCGGCGGAGGCCCTCCTGATCCTGGCGGTAGAGGTGATAGATGTGCGAGCCACCGCGCACGCACGGAACACCGATCATGGTCGCGGTTGAGAGAAAGAGCGTCGCATCATCCGCCAGCCAGCAGCCCGCGAGGTTGTCCACATCATCGTCTGGAATCTGTGGCATTTCGATCACCTTTTCTGGGGCGTCGAGATTCACCTCATAAACGCGCATCTTCCCCTTCTCGTTCTGTGAAGAGAACATCAAACGTTTAGCATCCCAGTGCAGGGCGAGTTCACCGAGGTAATCATTCGGTTTGCGCGGCTTGATCAGGGTCTGTGTTGTCGGCACGCCCGCCAGATTTTCCATCACGACGATTTCATTCGCGAGATTCCTGCCACCGCCGCGTACATTGTCCCAGTTGGGGGGGAGCGCCAAATCTTTCGCGCCGCGCTTGACCAGCAGCAACTTTGCCTCCTTGAGTGCGGGAAGGCTCAGGAGGGCGGTGCGGACTTCGGAGAGCAGTTTTTCAGCATCGGTTTCGACGGTCGGATCGTCGAGCGTGGCGAGTCGGTTCGTGAGGGCGTCGAGCTGAGGCTGGAGCGTCTCGGCCTTGAAGGAGGTCGCGCCGGGCCATTGGCTCTCCATGTCTTGCAGGGCCAAGCAAACCGCTTCCACGCGGATGGCATCCAACTTGGTCTTCAACGCGAGCCGTTTCGCCGGAAGCGCCTCGGCAAAAAGGGTTAGCGGCAGTACGAGGGCAATAAGTCCCAGAGATCTAAAAGTGTTTGTCATAAAATGAAACATCCTTTTTGTATAGAATAGTCAGCATCATACCGAATTCGGGTGCAAAAGGGCAATGTCATAGTTTCTGTACGACAGCCCGCCAGAAAAACGGATCCCAAGAGACACCCGAGCCAATTTCTTACGTTCATATGCTCCTCCCTAAATACAAGGATATGAAAGTAGCATATCTTGTGATGGCTTTACAATATCCAACGGTACAGGTCTTTCCCCGTTAGAGTATTTTCTTAAAAAGGGTAGCCATTTTTTTCTCACAGAGCCCACAGAGCGCACGGAGGAATAGATATTTCTCTGTGCCCTCTGGTGCGCCAAGCAAGCTTGGCAGAACTTGCAAACTGAAAGGGGTTTGTTTCATGAATTGATCATTACATGAATAGCGACATGGACATCCTGAAGGGCAACTGACTGGATGAAGCTCTGTGTCAGCAAACAGGCGAGCCATAACGAAAGTGAACCCTCATTCAAGCCTCGTTACACTAAAACTCCGTGTGGCTAGGGTGTCAGAGAACCTGAAGCCAGTAGCCTCCCGATAAAGAATGGTACGATGGACTGACGGCAGACACACGGCGGGGTCAAGGGGGCGTGATCTCGCCCCTGCTGGCCAACCTCTACTCTACTGGTTAAATCAAATCAAGTTATAGACACGCCGCGCATTTCTGGCTTTTCCTGACAGTAAAAATTGTTTATAGTGTTGCTCTTTAAAGAAACATTCAACGCGCTTAGTGCTGGAAAAGAGAACATTCGGAATGATCAAAAATAAAGAGCTCTCCCTTGCCTGCATGGCTGCTTTATCAGCCATCACCACACTCCTGGCTCAGACGAATGCACCTGATGCCGCCACGCAACCCCCTGCCTCCAAGAGCACCCTGAGTTGGGATGGTGGGGCGGACCTGAGACTTCAGGAGGAGATGTATGATGACATCCCAGGGATGCTCGATGGTGATTATCACAATTACTTTCGTATCCGCTCGCGCGTGTGGGGTCAGGTGGAGAACGATGATTTCCGTCTGTTTCTCCGAGTCGGCAATGAGTTTCTTCACACGCTCAAGCCTAGCCATGACCACAGCTATCACTTCCCGGATGAACTGTTCGTGGACAATCTCTATCTGGATCTCAATAACCTCTTTTGGGATCGCGTGAACCTGCGTGTCGGCCGTCAGGACTTTCTCGGAGCTCAAGGGCCGATCTATGGTGCCGGCAGGGTGTTGTGCGACGGAACGCCGGGCGACAATTCGCGTTCGGTCTTCATGGATGCCATCAAGGCGACGATCATTCTGGATGAGAAGAACACACTCGACCTCTTGGGCATTTACAATAGTGCCGACAACTTCTTGAGCATGGGCCACTCCCATGATCCCAACGGAAATACGTGGAAGTATCGTCCAATCACCATGTCTCACTTCCCGCCCCCGACCGATGAGATGGACGAATATGGCGGCGGACTCTATTTCAAATCGCGCGAACTGAAGGAGGTTCCTTTTGATCTGTATTATCTCTTTAAGCGCGAGACCGATGCCCGTTTACCGGGTGGTGCGCATATCACGGGGCGGAGTACGCATACGCTCGGGTTGCGCGTGACCCCGAGATTTTCAGACACCCTCTCCGCCGAGTTGGAAGCCGCCGCTCAGGCTGGCCAAAAGGATAATGGCGCAGATTGCTATGGAACCATGGCCTATGGAGGCCTGACCTATGCGCCAAATGTTGACGAGACGGTGAAGCCTTATCTCACAGGCGCCTGTTATTATCTCTCCGGCGACAAGAATCGCGGGGTCAATGATGACGACTCAGCGTGGAATCCGCTCTGGGGCCGGTGGCCACAGGTCAGCGAGCTCTATGTCTATAATTTCATGTATGGTGCAGGCTACTGGTCGAATCTCCTCTATCCCCATCTTCAGGCTGGCGCCACCGTCGGTCCGGCCCATCGTCTCTCCGCCAGCACCGGTCCTCTGATGGCGGCAGTAGATGATAACCAGGGTGGCGGCGGCGGAACCAACTATGGATGGCTGGGTACGTTGCGGTATGACTTCCTTATCTTCAAGGGACTCTTCGGAAAGCGTGGCGATGTCTATGGCCACATCGTGGGCGAGGTTCTGGAGCCAGGCGATTACTATGCCAGCCACGAGACGGCCTACTTCGTCCGCTGGGAACTCTCGTTCCAGTATTAAGCAGGTTTCGAGCTTCATCATTAGCCTGTAGCTTGCCTATACCTTGATTTGTTTTAACCACAAAGAACACAAAGAACTCAAAGATCAACTTCTAAATGCTTTTTTTCATTTGGGGTCATCTCTTTTCTCTGTGTTCTTTGCGTTCTCTGTGGTAAAAAACTCTCATCCCTGTTTCCTGTCGAACTTCCACATCCCTGTTGAAATCCCCAGAGGTCGCGTGGTATCATGTTCAGTATGAATAGCTCTTCTTCCAGTATGCTGAATGCCGCCCGTGACATCACACGGGTTTTGCAGGAGGCTGGACACGAGGCACTCTTTGCCGGCGGGTGTGTCCGTGATCGTCTGCTGGGACGTCTGATCAAGGATATTGACATTGCGACCTCTGCGACACCCGATGCGATCGAAGCGCTCTTCCCTGGCCAGACCGTTGCTGTTGGTAAATCCTTTGGCGTCATCCTTGTCCTCAAGGACGGTTTCACCTTTGATGTCGCCACTTTTAGGACGGATGGTGTTTATGTTGATGGACGTCATCCAGAGGCAATCACCTTTGCCACGGCGCAGGAAGATGCTTTGCGTCGTGACTTCACGATTAACGGACTCTTTGAGCATCCAGAGACGGGAGAGGTGATTGATTATGTTCATGGACGGGCTGATCTGGAGGCGCGTATCCTACGGACCATCGGTGAGCCGGATCAGCGCTTTCAGGAGGACCGGCTCCGGATGCTGAGAGCCATCCGCTTCGCCTCTGTCCTCGGCTTTCAGATTGATTATGCGACGCAGTTTTCCATTCAGAAGCAAGCCGAGTCGATCAGCCAGGTGAGTTCGGAACGGATTGCCAAAGAGTTACTGCGCATGCTGGGTGAATCTCCAAAGCCTTCGATTGGCCTGACACTTCTCCTCGAAACAGGTCTTCTGGAGCAGGTTTTGCCAGAGGTCGTCGCCATGAAAGATGTGGCGCAACCACCCAAATACCATCCGGAGGGCGATGTCTGGACCCATACTCTGCTCATGGTGGACACGCTGGCTGAGCGCAGGACTGAGACTGGAATCCCGTTTGAACAGCTGATGCTGGGTGTGCTTCTGCACGACATCGGTAAGCCCCCGGCCTTCTGTATCGCCCCGGATCCGCAGACCGGCGAAATGCGCATCCGGTTCCCCAACCATGCGCCCATGGGGGCAACCATGACACAGGCTGTGCTCGAACGGCTCAAGCTCCCCTCCGCCTGCACGGATGCCGTGGTAACACTGGTCGGGGAACACATGCACTTCGTCGACGCCAAGAAGATGCGAGTCGCCCGCCTGCGCCGCCTGCTGGGAAATCCCTATTTCGCTGCCTCCCTGGAGCTCATGTGGCTTGATATTCACCACAGCAACAAGGACTTTTCGACGTGGGAGTTCCTCCGTGACCAGTATCACTCTTATATCACGGAGCCGATCCTACCTGAACCGCTCATTCGCGGTCGCGACCTCCTTGCCCGCGGGTTTCCTGCTGGACCCGCGATGGGCCCATTGTTGAACGACCTCTACGATGCCCAGCTCGAAGGTCGTCTCGACGAAGCCCTCGCCGCATTGGATAAATTGCAATCGCGCTAACCGCAAGCCGAAATAAGGGCACAAAAAATTCTAATTTAATTTGACGTACTTTATAAATTATGCTTTTATAGAGTCGTGAAATTTGAAAAGTCACTTACCATTAATGTCAATGTACCAGAGGCAAAGGATCTTGGCCGAACCATTCGGATGCTTCGGTCGCGTAGCCACCTGACACAGGGTGACCTCGCCAAGCGTCTAGGGATGTTACAAGCACCCGTTTGTAACATTGAAAACGGAAAGCATTTTCCATCAGCCCCAGTTCTCTATCGAATAGCCCACGTGCTCGGAGTCACCTTAGATGAACTTTTTAGCCCCTCCGGCAATTTCCCTTCTTTAGCAAAACCCCTTGCTCCACCCCTTAACATAGATGCAAACGAAGAGAACGCCGATTGGATAAAAAGGGTCAAAGACCGCAAAGATGGACGCTCCTTCCCCTGCGAAGGCATCACACAGACAACCACGCCCTCTCTTCTTAATGAAGACTCCCCTTTTGCGCACCAGATCAAGATGATCATTGCAGACTACCTTGAACTTGAGAAGCTCTGCAAAGCACCAAGAGAAGCCCGTATCCCGTTGCAAATTCCTTTTGAATTTCATACAGCTGGCATCACACGCCTTGCCCTGCAAGTCCGCGAATTGATGGGCATCCGTTCAGCCGTTGTCTTTGACCACCTAGAACTCTTTGAGAACCACGGGTTACGCGTTGTTTTCCTAGAGATGCCCCGTCACGTTGAAAGCATCTCCTTTTACGACGCGAACAATCGGAACGTCTTCATTTTCATCAGCGTGGACCAAACCCCCGAACGCCAGCTATTCTCCCTCGCCCTTGAACTCGGAAAAGTCTTGTTGCTCGTCAGAGCCATAAGCCTCGGCGAACACCCTCCTGAGATGGCGGCAGAACGGTGGAAACCCGCACGTCTCTTTGCTGCGGCATTTCTGATGCCAGAAGAAACGGTACGCATGAGTGTGATGCAGACTGGACTGCTTCCCAAACAATGGGATTTTGAAATGCTCCTCCGCCTCAAGCACCGTTTTGGTGTCTCGGCAGAGACTTTCAACTATCGCCTGCTTGAGCTAGGGCTCATCACGCCAGCGTTGCAAAAGAAGTTTCGGACGCTCATCAAAGAACACTACGCCAAGACAGATTTCAGCGAACCAGGTGCCTCCCGCCGTATACTCTCTCCCAATGGACGTCTGGGCGACCTGCTACACGTGGCCCAAAGAGATCACACGAAAGTGGCTACCGCGATAAAAAAGAGCTTCGCTCAAGCAAAGGTACACCTCCCGTGAAAGGTCTTACATGAACAGCAACATGGACAAAGAGAATCACCATCGGGCAGTCCAACGGGCACTTGAGCTTGGCAAGAGCGAAAGCCCCAACAGCCTGCCGGAACTTTGCACACTGCTCCAGATGCCCTCGGCTGATATCAGGCGACTGGCAGCTTCAGCGATGGCGAAGCTCTCTGGTTTTGGTGCCGATTCGCAGATGGCCGTGAAGGCGCTCACGCCCGTTGCCCTTCGCGACCCCCATCCACAAGTGCAACAATATGCCCTAAAAGCACTTAAGGCCTATGGCGCCGCATCCAATATTCTGTTGCAAGACCTACGAGATCTGTCACAATGTATGCAGGCAAAAGACTATGTCAGGCAGGCAGCACTCTCAGCCATTCAGGCCATTGAAGCAGCAGCCAAGGAAGCCACGAATGCCACCCACCCCGTCTGCCAAAAATGCAGAAAACCAGTCGAGTCCGACGAACAAGAGCGTGCCCAAAAGGCCTTTCAGCGGACCTACTGCGACCACTGTTTTGACGAAGTCTATCTTGAACGCCGAAACTGGGAGACACAAGTCGAATTACAAAAGACTATTCAGGCTGCAGACGGTACGCTCGTGCAATCAGACGGCGAACGCCTGATCGCAGAGTGGCTTTCACAGCAAAAGATCGTCTACCGCTACGACAACCGCTTTCGTATTATAAAAGGGTATGCCATAAGACCCGACTTTTACCTACCCGAGCACGACCTGTATATCGAATACTGGGGAATGGACACCCTTGACTACCAAATCGGCATGCTCGAAAAGAAAAAACTCTACCAGCAAGCAAGCAAAAAACTCATCTCCTTCTACCGCAACGAAAAGGCACAACTTCGCAACCTCCTGCATGAACGCCTCTCACACTATATGCAGCTCCCTCCCTTGCGGTCGTCAACGCCCCCTCTTTCAAACGGACAGCCACAAGTGCCACCCAGCATCAGCAAGGAGCGTCCGCAAGCGATACTTACCACCAATCTTTCAACCGGCATGGAGCGTCCGCAAGCGTAGCGCGCAAGCGACACCTCTCACGCAAAAAAAACCAAATAAAATGAACCCAAAGACACTCACCGACATGGACGGCAACCTTCTCCGCCTCACCAGCCGCCCCTTGGAAAACCCGCTTATGCTCATTAAGGAAGGGAAGGAGGAGGAAGAATGATTTATGCGCATAGCCTCGCCCACGCCCCACAGGCAGACTGGCAAGCGCTCAGTCAGCATCTTTCGGCTGTTGCAGAGCGCAGTGCTGAGTTTGCAAAAGGATTTTCGTCTGAAGAATGGGCGAGACTGATCGGGCTGTTACATGATCTCGGTAAAGCACGTGCATCGTTTCAGCATTATCTGGAGCGTTGTAATGATCTGACAGATTCCGAATACGATGGATCTGATCACTCTCATTCTGGCGCAGGAGCACTCTTGGCAATCCGCCAATTTGAAGCGAGGGGACGCATAATAGCGTACTGTGTTGCTGGGCATCACGCAGGCCTTCCTGACTGGATCGATGGTCTCACACCCTGTGGAGCACTTCGGTATCGCTTGGATCAGGAACAAGCTGTTCTTGCGGAACCTGCTGTAAAGGAATGGATTAGAGAAAATCAGCCAACTCTGGAATGTCCGAAAGCACCGTGGAAATTTAAAGATCCTGATGTCAGTTTTTGGATTCGGATGCTCTATTCTTGTCTGGTCGATGCAGATTTTTTAGACACCGAAGCTTTCATGGAACTACAGAAAGCTCAGATTCGCACTCGCTATCCATCTCTGTCTGAACTGGCAAAACACTTTTTTGAGCAACTTGATGAAAAACAGCGCCTATCTGATACTACAACCGTTAATCAAATTCGTGTTGAAATCCGTGACGCTTGCGAAACGGCAGCAGAGCTGCCGCCGGGATTGTTCTCTCTGACAGTTCCAACGGGGGGTGGCAAAACTTTGTCCAGCACGGCCTTTGCCCTCCGTCACGCCATGAAGCATAAACTGCAACGAATCATTTATGTCATTCCCTATACGTCGATCATTGAGCAGACGGCGGACGTGCTACGCTCGTTTTTCGGCGCGGATAACGTCGTGGAACATCACTCAAATTTTGATCCGGACAAGGAAACGCAGCAATCGCGCCTCGCTTCGGAGAACTGGGATGCGCCTATCATCGTGACAACAAATGTCCAGTTCTTTGAGTCGCTGTATGGCTGCAAGTCAAGTCGTTGCCGCAAACTCCACAACATTGCTGGCAGCGTGGTGATTCTGGACGAGGCTCAGCTTCTGCCGCCGCGTCTGTTGCTGCCTTGTGTGGAGGCGATGAGGCAACTAGTTTCGCATTATGGCGTGAGCATGGTCTTGTCCACGGCCACGCAACCTGCGTTGCCTGGATTGGAAAACGTTTGCGAGATCATTCCTCCGGGCATGAATTTGTATGACCGACTCAAACGGACGAACATTGTATTGCCCGAAAACCGGACTGTTCGGCAGACGTGGGAGGAGATCGCAACGGAACTCCGTCAACACGACCAAGTGCTGTGCATCGTGAATACGAGGAAGGATTGTAGAGAACTTCATGTTCTCATGCCAGAAGGAACAATTCACCTCTCCGCGACACTATGTGGCGAGCACCGTTCGCTTGTGATCGCGACCATCAAGGCGATGTTGTATGAGGGACTTCCAGTCCGTGTCATTAGTACCCAATTGGTCGAAGCGGGCGTAGACATTGATTTCCCTGTGGTCTACCGTGCGTTCACCGGCTTGCCTTCAATCGCCCAAGCGGCGGGACGTTGTAACCGCGAAGGACTGTCGCCGCAGCCGGGACGCGTAGTGGTTTTCATGCCGCCAAAACCCGCCCCAAAGGGAGAACTACGTAAGGCGGAAGACACGCTGTCGAACCTTCTGGCAACCGGCATTAACGCCGAGTCTCCGGAAAGCTATCCGCAATTTTTTAAGGCCTTTTATTCGGCTCAGAACGATTTGGGAACCGCCTTTGAAGGATGGCTGACGAAGGACGCACACGATTTCCAATTCCAGTTTCGCGAAGCGGCGGCAGCCTTCCGAATGATCGATGACCGCGCTTCTGCAACCGTTATTGTTCGATACGGCGGAAACGATTCGCTGATTCGCGCGTTGTTGGCTGTGGGGCCGAAACGCGATATTATGCGCCGCTTACAAAGGTTCACGGTAACGGTGCCGTGTCAGACGCTAAACGGATTGCGTGAAAAAGGTTTTGTGGAGGAGCCGCATCCCGGCGTATATGTCCAGACGCTGCCGTCGCTCTACAGCGATGTTTTCGGGCTGGATGTCTACAGGGATGCCGTGGCTCCAGAGGACTTGATGATTTGAGAAAACAACGCTCGACTGCCGACTTTCGGGAATCAACCCCGAGCGTCGTCAGTCGAGAGTCGAGCGTCAAAAAAATAACCGAAATGAAAGGAGTTAATTCCATGCGAGGATTCTGTTTAGAGGTTAAGGGCGACTTCGCCTGTTTCACACGTCCAGAAATGAAGGTGGAACGCGTCAGCTATGACGTAATCACCCCTTCTGCAGCACGGGCTGTATTCGACGCGATTCTATGGAAACCAGCCATTCGCTGGCGTATCACCAAAATTGAAGTGCTGAGCCCGATCCGGTGGGCATCAGTAAG
>CAYWNP010000049.1:0-17846 GCA_964459675.1 uncultured Akkermansia sp.
CCCCGCGACCTCGAAGGCCCGAGACTTGGACTTGATCGAGGACATCGGTTGCTTTCAGGGTATCAATCACCTTGGCTAAAGCGGAGTAGGCTCCAGCCCGAACAGCATCGTCGAGTTTTTCTGGATCGATGTTTCCACAGGTGCGCAAGGCAACCTTGGTCTGTTTCGAGAAGAAGGGAATTTCTTTGCAGGTGCGCTGAATGGCTTGAGTTTGTTCGTCACGTACGAGGAGGCGCTCGACGGGTTTGCCGCCGATCAGATGTTCTGTGACGATCGCTTCAGCATCCGCAGGTGTTACCCCTTGATAAAAGGTTTGGTCTGAACCGATCAAAATGACGGGTCCACGGACACAAGGTCCCATACATCCCGTCTCACGAATTCCGATCTTCTTCTCGAGATGGTGAGCCTTTAACGCCGTGAGCAAGGCTGCTTCAACATCACGTGAACCTGAGGCCAGACAGCTTCCTCCCACGCAAACAAGGATTTCCTTCTTGGGATCAGCTTCTTTGATCAGCTTCTCTTGCCACGTCTTCAGGGCTGCAGAGTTTTTAATTATTTTTGTTTGGGTTGCACTCATGCTTTCACCGCCTCTTTCTCTGCTTGGGTAGCTGCTTGAGCACGATACGACTCAAGGATTTCACCGACCTTTGTTGCCTTAACGCGCTGATGAAGATCATCGTTGACCATCAAGACGGGAGCCAAACCACAGGCACCGAAACACCGTCCGACTCCGAGTGAAAAGAGGCGATCAGACGTCGTCTCACCCACATCAATACCTAGCTTATGTTTGAGGGCCTGAAGGAGTTCGTTGCCACCACGGACATAACAGGCGGTCCCGAGGCAGACACGAATCAGATAGGTTCCTCGCGGAACCGTTGAGAAGAAGGAGTAGAAGGTCACCACGCCCGCGACTTCGCTGTAGGGTTTTCCAAAGAGATGGGCAATTCGTTTAATGACCTCTTCTGGAAGATAACCGAGTCGGGTTTGAGCGATTTGGAGGGCTGGAATGATGCCTCCAGGCTTTGTTGCATACTCTTGGAGCATTGGATCGAGTTCTTCGATGATCTGGGATTCTGTTAAGGAACAGTTGTCACAACAACAGCCTTCTTTTTTTTCTGACATAAAATCTCCTTCAGGCCTCATGGGGCTATAGTGAGGGTAATGCTTCTGTCCGCTTACAGAGAACCTGTAATATAGTTTTCGAGGTTTCTGATATCCTGTTCTTGCTCAGAGCAGAGGAATTTGACCACATCGCCAATCGAAATGATGCCGACGAGTTTCGAGTGTTCCATAACAGGAAGATGACGAAGGCGTTTTTCAGTCATCAGCTTCATGCAGGACTCGATGATTTCTGTAGCTTGGACGGTGATGACAGGCGTGGACATAACTTCAGCAACCGTAACGGTTCGTAACGGCCGTTCTTTGAGAAGGACTCTTCTCAGACAATCACGTTCCGTCAACATGCCGACAAGCTTGCCTGTACTGTCTATAACTGGCAGACTCCCAATACGGCTATCCTCCATTTGTTTAACCGCATCAAAGATTGTTGTCGAGGGCGACGTTGAAACGACATCGGACCCCTTTATTTTTAATAATGTAACGACGGGTGTCTCCATACTTATCTCCTTATTGCTGATCTCGATGTTGAACATTCCGGATGAAGACAGCAAAAACTGTATTCATTTTGCTAAAGTTTCAACTCTAGCATATTGGACATAATAGGTTATCCAAGTCGGAAAGGTCAACAGAAAAAGGAAATATTTTTTGTTTCTCTCTGTAGAAATCTTCGGCTTGAAGGAGGGGGGCAAAAATGGTAAGGTAAAATAGTTCATTTTTGAGAGCAAACCGAAAGGACGTGACCATGAAGCAAGTCGTCGTGTTGACGTGTGTGTTGACAGGTTTAGTCGCCTGTACCTCTGGAACCAAGACAACCCCAGCTATGAATGTGAAGACAACATCTGTGAAGTGCACGCCATCAGCCTCAGTCAAATTGTTGACCGTGGCACCTGGCCATTTTCATGCCTATCTCGTTCAGAACCGCATGTACCCCCCGCTTTCGCCGGAAGTCAATGTCTATGCCCCCGAAGGACCCGATGTTGAGGCGCATCTCAAAAAGATCGAAAGCTTTAATACGCGCGAGAAGGATCCTACTGCCTGGAAGACGACGGTCTATCGCGGAGATGATTTTCTCCAGAAGATGCTTCAGGAGAAGAAGGGCAACTTGGTTGTTCTGGCAGGAAACAATGCGAATAAGACGCGCTACATTTTAGAGAGCGTCAAAGCCGGACTCAATGTCCTCTCGGACAAGCCGATGGCCATCAACCCTGAGAATTTCGAGATGCTCAAGGAGGCCTTTGCGATTGCCAAAAAGAACAATGTCCTGCTCTATGACATCATGACGGAGCGCTATGAGATCACGGCTGTCCTGCAAAAGTATTTCGTTCAGTGCCCGGAGGTCTTCGGTAAGATGGATCCCGGAACGCCCGAGGATCCCTCGGTGACCAAGGAGAGCATTCACCATTTCTCGAAGATTGTGTCGGGGTCGCCGCTACGCCGTCCGCCATGGTTTTTTGACGTCAAGCAGCAGGGCGAGGGAATCGTGGATGTGAGCACGCATCTGGTCGACCTGGTGCAGTGGGAGATGTTCCCTGAGCAGGTCATTCAGGATTCTGACGTCAAGATTCTCAAGGCAAAGAGTTCTACGACCGCGATCACTCCTGAGCAGTTTGCCCGGACTACGGCCTGTGACACATTCCCTGCCTATCTTCAGCAGTATAAGAAGCCCAATGGAAATATCGAGATCCCGTGCAATGGCGAGTTCACCTATGCTTTGCGCGGCATTCACTGCAAAATTTCTGTTATCTGGAACTATGAGGCCCCGGCGGGAACCGCGGACACGCACTTCTCGCTGATGCGCGGCACGAAGGTTTCGGCGGTGATCCGTCAAGGCAAGGAGCAGGCGTATAAGCCAATGCTCTATCTCGATCTGCGTCCCGGGGTTGATGCTACATCGGTCGAACCCGCGGTAAAGAAAGCGGTTGTCGAGGCAAATAAGCAGTGGCCTGGCGTTGAGGCTAAGAGGATCGAAACTGGCTGGCAGATCGTCATTCCGGCCCAATACGTGGTTGGACATGAGGCACACTTCGGTCAGGTCACAGAGAAGTATCTTGGCTTTCTGGAGGCTGGCAAGATGCCCTCATGGGAAGTGCCGAACATGATCCAGAAGTACCGCACGATCATGGAAGCCTACAAGATGTCACGGTAGACCCGCGACACAAAAAATACAGGATGAAAACAGGAACTCTCAGTCAATGTCTCCTGTTGGTAGTTGCCGAGACGCTCCCCAAAAAGTGTAAAAGCGCTTTATTTCAGCGTGGAGGCAAAGGAGACGAGGTTGCGTTCACGGAGGCTGATGTAGTTGACATCGGCGGCTTGTGTTGAATGGGCGCCAAGGATAACATGGTCAAAAACCGGGATGCCAATGATGCGAGCTGACTCGACCAAGCGGCGAGTAGCCTCGATATCCTCGCGTGAGGGGGTCGGATCTCCCGAAGGATGGTTGTGAACGAGGACGATTGCGGCTGCATTGCACCGGATCGCCTTTTTGAAAACCTCGCGGGGATGGGTTGGCGTGGAGTCCAGAAGCCCGCGGGTGGTCTCCACCGGGCGTCCGATCATGCGACTTTTTGTGTCGAGCAAGATCACCCAGAAAATCTCCTGACGCTGATTGTGGAGTAGGGGTGCAATAATACGACAGACCGCCGCAGGCTCTTTGATGGTGTGAGGCTCGGGTGTTGCTGAGGCGAGCGAGGCGCGGCGCCCCAATTCAAGCGCAGCAGCGAGCTCCATGCACTTGACCTTTCCGAGTCCTTTGATCTTCGCGGAGCGCAGTTCATCATAGTCTGCCTCGGCCAACTTTTCGAGTCCGCCGAAGTGTTGAAGGGTCGCGCGCGCAAGTGCCGAGACGTTCTGGCCCGGCAGTCCCGTGCGAAAGAGAATGGCAAGCAGGATCTCTTCAGAGGCGTTTTTTGCTCCCACGCGTTCAAAGGCTTCACGCGGCATCAGTTCTTTCGGTAGATCCTGAATGCGGGGGGTCAAATTGGGATAATGGGTCTTAATTTCTCGGGATGCGGATTCGAGTGGGTCCATATTTTCTCCAAAGGTCAAGGACGCGCTGAGCAATCGTCTCAGGCGTTTCCTTTTCGGTAATGCTAAGCCAGTGAGCCTTTGCTTGGTGGCGGAACCAGGTCTCTTGGCGTTTGGCGAGCTGGCGTGTGCGAATAATGATCTGTTCGCGTGCTGCTTCGTGAGAGAGTTTCCCGTCAAGGATGGCGCAAGCCTCTTCATAACCGATTGCTTTTGTGGCTGTGATTGACCATGCGGGGTAAGCCTCGCGGAGTGCGCGGACCTCCTCAAGAAGTCCTGCGCTAAACATCTGATCAACGCGTCTGGCGATGCGGTTGTGAAGCTGTTCGCGCGGAAGGGTGAGCACGATGATCGGCGCGTTTTCTACAGCAGGGGTCTTCCAGTGGTGAGGCGTGTTTCCGTCGGTGTCGAGTTGTTCAAGCGCACGCAGAAGACGACGTGGATTGGTCGTGTCGGAGAGGTCCTTCAGTGTATCGGGTGCACGCGCGCGTAATGCCGCCTGAAGTCCAGGGAGTCCCTCTTGATCAAAAACAGCCTGCCATTTGGCACGGAGTTCCGGAGAGCACTCGTTACTTTGTAACCCGTCCGTGAGTGCTTTAATATAGAGGCCCGTGCCCCCGACCACGATCGGCGTATGGTTATTGAGAAGCGCCTCCCGGGCGGCGTCGAGCCACCGTCCTGTACTGAAGGGTTCGGCGGGGGTGACGAGGTCGAGTCCGCTATAGGGAACCGTGCCACGTTCATGCTGTGTGGGTTTTGCGGTGCCGATATCCATGCCCTTATAGACGAGCATGGCATCTGCGGAGAGAATTGGAGAGCCGAGCTGTTCGGCTAAAAGTTGTGCCGTCGCGGTTTTGCCGGTTGCGGTTGCCCCAGCGAGGATATAGGCTATTTGTTCAGGGGCTGGCATGGGGAGACTCGCGGGCGTCTCTGCGATCAAGACCCCATTGCGCAAAGATCATGAGAAACGTCGCAATGCAGATCGCAGAGTCCGCTACATTAAAAGCAGGAAAATGGCGCTGTTTGTAATGAAAATCCAAGAAATCCACAACATATCCGACCCAGATACGATCAATCAGATTTCCGAGAATGCCGGCGATTAACAAGGCGAAAATAAAATTGCCGCCTCGTAGCTGCCCGAAGAGGCTGACGCGTTTCCAGAAGAGGAAGCCGAGTGTGACAAAGGAGAACGTGACGAGGAAAATCTGCCGTCCATGTAAGATCCCCCATGCCGCCCCCCGATTTTCAACATAGCAGAGGTTGAAGAAACCAGGAAGGATTGCCACTGGGGGGTTCTGCTTTAGATAATGAATGGCCAAAGCCTTGGTGAGTTGATCGAGAAGAACAAGAACACCGATCCAAATCCAAAACACACGGAACGTCTTGGCGCTATTAGCGGCGACGTCCATGGCGGTCGGCTTTCTCCAATTCAGCCTGACACTTAATACAGGTACGTGCGAACGGCAACACAGCGAGACGAGCTTTGGTGATCAGCTCACTGCAATTATCGCAGACACCATACATGCCCTTGGCAATCGCATCTAAGGCTTCATTGATCTTGATGACCACGCCTTGTTGTGTGCCGACCTGCTCGAGGGTTTGAAGACGCATGAACGCGTCAGTGCCCTCTTCTTCAAGGTTCACTTCATCGTTACGCTGGAGTGCTGCGGATTTCATTGCGCCGGATTGGCTGTTGATGCGGTCACGCATCGAGAGGAGTTCACGCAAAAAATCTTTTAAGTCGTCTTTGCTGAAACGGGTTTTGGTCAGCAGACGTGCCGAAGCCGCTTTAGCCGCCTCGCTCTTTTTGGGAACAGTCTTTGCCGGCAGTTGCACAGGCTTTTTAGGCGCAGGAGCTTTGACGGTTTTAGCTTTGGGAGCCGCAGGCTTCTTGGTGACTGGTTTCTTGGCGACTGGTTTCTTAGCCACAGGCTTTTGTACAGGCGCTTTTTTCGCAGTTTTAGCTTTTTGGGTCACTGTTTTCGAAACGCTTTTAACAGCCTTCTTGGGTTCGGGCTTCTTAGCGACCGTCTTCTTTGTTTGTTTAGCCATGTGTGTTCACCTCTGTTTGTTACGACTGATATTAGGATACACCTTTACGGATAAAAAGCAACTCTGTTTTTGCCTTTGGTTTTGCTTTCGTCAGGGCGTTATTCCTCCGGCGGAGTGGTAATCCATTGACGGATTACCTCACTCAGCGGATGAACAGCGGTGACGGTGGCAGGGGCTTCGCCTCCAGGCACGGGAATGGAGACCTTTTCGCCTGCGCGTTTGCCTTCAAGCGCCAGCGCCATGCGTGTGCGGCTGGAGATAATGTTGAGTTGCTCATCACGATCCCACTCGCCTAAGATGGTATAGGTCCGTTCCTCGCCCTCGTCGGTGCGCAAGACGACGGTCGTTCCTGGACCGACCTTGTCATGGGGGACACCTGAGAAGTCGGTTCCTTTGATCTGTTTCAATTCCAGTTGAAGTTCTGATTGACGCTGGAGCAGTTGGCGCTGATAGTCCTTGGCTGCCTGGTACTCGAAATTTTCACGGAGGTCGCCATAACTACGGGCAACAGCAATATCGGTACTGTTTTTGGGGAGCTCCACCTCGATGAGGCGCTTGTAGAGCGCTTGCTTCTCGCTGATGGAACGCCAGGAGGTTTGACGGATCGCAACCTGTTGCTGTTGCTGGATGACCTTCCTGCGCTCAGCAAGGGAGGGTTCGATCTTGATCATGCGGCCGAGTAGCGTCCGGTGCGTTGTGGAGTCCCAAGCAGCAGAGGCCTGTATCCGTTCAAAGAGGATCTGGCGATGCGTCAAGCCGAGTTCCTTCTCAAGGATTTCCTCGAGCTTTGTCTCAATGTATTGCTTGATGCTGTTTTGCATCCGAAGCGATTCACCCGAAAGTTTGTTTTCACAGAGGCTGATGGCATGCCCCAGTAGATCAATCGTCGGCGGAACGGGCCATGTCGGGACTGTCGCGCGGTAACGCAAAATCCAGTTGATCAGAGTAGGGGGAACCTTGGATTTATTCAGGAGCGCTACGGACGCAGTAGCCGCTTCAGGGATCTCCTTGAGTGTGGAGAGAACCTCACTCAAAAGATTGAAGGGCATTGCTGCCAGGGAGTCGAGCATCTGGCGGTTGGCGGTCTCCCCTTGAGCTAACAGGAATTCCGTCATTGTGCTGATGTCGCGCACAGGGAGGGTCTCGGCGGCCGTCAGATAGCGCTCGTTTTCCCAGAGATGGTGGCGAAGCTGGTCAATGGGTGGATTCACGAGACCTAGGCGATTAATGCAGACGGCCAGACGCGCGTAGAGAGCGGGATCGGTGTTGTGGGCGCCCTTGATCGCAAAGGCAAGGCGATCTTCAAAGATGCCACGATAGACCTCATCTAAGCCGGCAAGCTTCCCGGTCTCTTCGAACTCAAGTATGGCTTCGAGTATTTTGACCGGATCTTTGAGTGTCGATAATTTATTAAACCAGGTGTCATTATAGGATTCGACCTCCGTCCGCAACTCAATGAGATCGGTCCGTTTTTGAGGAATGGAGACAAGCGGGTTTGCTTTCAATCCCTTGCGCGCAGCATCCCAGAAAGTTTTCCAGTTAGCGGAAGGGATAAAGTTGTTTTTGACGAGGATGTCTTCCAGTTTGACAATGGTCATGTTGCCAAAGCTGCGTAAGGCGAGGTAGACCAGCTCGCCTGGTTTTTCCTTGGCCATTTTCTTGACGCCTTCAGGATCATTGTGGCGTAAGGTCAGCAGATGGTCATGCGGGGCGCGAACCAGACTGCCACAGGCTGTCGTGAAGCTGAGGGTATGGCTGGGCTTGCCCGGAAAATCAATGGTAATGCGTTTGTAGAAGTCGTCGAGCCGCTTGACTGTGCCTGCACCCCAGTTTGCATCAATGACAAGTGTCCCAGGGACAAGGGCCAGCAACAAGTCAAGTCTGCGGAAGGATTCCTCGAGTGGGATTTCACCAAAGGCTGACGCATCAATAAGGGCGGTCGCCAGACGGTCCTTAACCGCAGCCTTCTTGAGGATGTCACGAATGCCGGTGATCTTTAAATGCTGGGTCAGGGATTGCGCGCGGTCTTTGAGGACCAGATAGAGTCCCTGAAAATCAGCGGCCTCTGCCAGTTCCTGCAGGAGCATGGTCGTCCACTCATCCGCCTTGTTTCCATTTTCCAAAACAGCCGAGGAGTGGATCATCGGTAGAACCGTAGCCAGGGGCAACGGACGCTTGGAGAGCAAATCCAGAAATTGTTTTTCAACTTCCGCGTAGGTGGGGGCATTTTCCATTGTTAAAGATCCTTTGGTTCTGTAAAAGGGTGTTACTATACCAAAAGGCAGGCAAGCGAGTACATAGAAAAATGGGTGTAAGTCTTAAAGAAGTCTTACAAGTCCTTTGGTCTTTCCCTTTGCGTCTTGGCGTCTTAGCCTCTTTGAGTCCTAAACAACTTGCTCCCGAGGTTCCCCTTCCGCCTTGAGGACGCAAAGACTGGAAGACTATAAGACTCAAAGGATGAAGACGAAAAAGACCTTATTTGATCGGCTGCGTGCATTTGCAATTCGGGTAACCTGTGCATCCCCAGAAAGATCCTTTCGCTGAGGTGCGTTGCTTCATCGGCTTGCCGCATGTGGGGCAAGGCGGAAGATTCTTTATGAGCTCCGTTGCGCGGACCTTATGCATCCGCTCCGAGATGCCTCCATCTTGAATGAATTGTTCTTCCTGTCGGTCCATCTGATTGCTCAGCATACCCATGGTCCGTAGGATCAACACAATCAGAGCATTCGCAACTACCCCGGGATCTTTATGTTTAAGCCAGGGGTCAAACTTGCGTTTTTCCTGGTGAAGGTAGACCCAGTGATCATGTAGCGTGTCCGATGTGTAGGCAAATGGCGCGAGTTGCAAGGCCGCGACCGCTTGAAAATTTTGGTCTTGAACACTCCACGGAAGTATTTCACGTTCTGCGAGGAAAGTTTCAAGGTCGTTTTGTAGCTCTGCAAGGCTGGCTCGCGCAACATCAGTCAGCTTAATTTCTGTTTCTTTAGATGTCCCTGCCCGCTCGGAACCTTCTGCGATATTGATGCGCCCTGAACGCGCCGCGCCAACCATTTGCCCGACTGTCTTTCCCAGCGAATCCTCCTGCCAAGGAATAAAGGTTTTGCAAAACTGAATGGCGCCCAGATGTATAATGGTAGCGAAGTTGAATGAAAACAATTTGCGGTAGCCACCGCTCTTTTTGAAGATAGTAGACATGATTAACCCTTAATTTTTGACCCGACCCGAGACGGATAGCCTTCGACCAAAAGTCTTTTCCGTCTTTTTTTACGCACTCAGTCTAACGGTCTTGGATTTCTGCGTCAATTCTAATGTGTTGCCATCAGGAAATAGCTTTTTTCGCGTAACAAGTCTTAAAAGTCCTTCGGTCTCGCCCTTTGAGTCTTGGGGTCTTCCAGTCTCTGCGTCCTAAACAACAAGCTCGCGAACTGCCCGATTCAGTCTTGAGGACTCAGAGACTTGAAGACTATAAGACCCAAAGGATGAAGACGGGGAAGACATTGAAGTCTTCGAAGTCCTTCGGTCTCCCCCTTGGAGTCTTGGCGTCTTAGCCTCTTTGAGTCCTCAACCCCAAACACCCGGATTCACTGACGTTCAATCTTGCGTTAACACGTCTGATTCTGTACCATTTATGGCAATGCGTAGCAGATGCCACGGGAAGAGGGTTTATTCTATGACAAGTAGAACTGTTTATCGGTTGGGTTTGATGATCGTCGGGCTGGTTATATGCCTGACAATACCCGCCTGCCGGACGTCTGAACAAAAGGTGTCTGATGCCGACGGGTTGTCACCCTCATCGGATGCTGCCTGCGAAGTGACCCAGAGGCTGAAAAGGATCACGATCCCGGATATGACCTTTTATCCGCCCGCGACTATCGTCGACACGATTGACTTTCTTAAACAGGCCAGTATAGATTACGATGACCCAAGTATTCCATTAGATCAGAGGGGTGTTAGTTTCATATTGCGCCTGAATCAGGATCCGTCACCTGTTGCCGTTACCAACGAATCTGTTGATGTTTTCGCTTCTGCGGCGACCGCCAGCCGTGATCTTCCACGGATCGCTGCGATGTCCGTCCAGTTCATCAGTATGTACGATGCCTTGAACCTGGTATGCGAGGTGACCGACATGAAATGGGAAGTTTCAAGAGAACGGATTCTACTTACCCCAAAAGAGCAGGATGGAGTTTGTGTCTCGCGAAGCTATACTGTCCCGCAAGCACTGAGCGACAAGCTCTTCCATAAACGCCATGGTCCTGCTTCGAATGTAGCCCCGAACACGGTTTGGGAGGCATTCTTTAAAGAGTTGGGTGTGACAGGGCCGACTAACGCAACTGTTGAATACCTTCCATTTGCCAAACGCCTAGACGTGACAAACACGCGGGAGAATTTGGAGTTAGTCGAAAAGGTGTTTAATCATTTTGCCATGCGCACGGTCGAGGTGGAGATGGAGATTCATGCCTTCAGCACCTCGGATATTGAGCGTTTACATCTTTCGGGTGGCATGTCGCTGGAATCGCTCATGAAGTTGCGAGAGAGTGGAAAGTCAAAGTCCGTAGCAACGGCAAGCGTGCTGACAAAATCAGGGCAGGAAGCGATCATGAGAGCCGTTCAGGAGGTCATTTACCCGACGGAGCTGATGATGGATTCCTCACAAACAGGTTCCAATCGTTCAGAACGCATCGCGATAAAGGCCTTAAAGCCATCCAACTTTGCAACGCGGGAGACGGGAATGATCCTTCAGGTGGTTCCCGAAGTCTTTGAGGAGGAGCGATCAAAGATCAACTTGACGCTCAAACCGCAATGGATCACGTTGGAGGGTTGGACGACCTTCCCTGCAAGTTGGTCTGCAGGGGGCGGGATAAAGTCGAGCACATTCAAGCAGCCTATTTTTGGTGTGACGAGTTTTGAGACGCAGGCTGTGTTGACGGACGGTGAAACGATCATGCTCGGAAGCTGTTCAACGCCAGATTGCGAGTGGGTACATGTCGGTTTTCTAACGGCCCGGTTGCAGGATGTGGAGTCTGGGCCATGGGGCAGTCGTAGGGAAAAGACCAATTCACGAAATGAACTTAAGAATGCTGCAGTTGCAGAGAAGTTAAAAAGCGTTTTCTCACCCGAGATGAGCTCCCGCCTTCCACCTTCGACTACGATCATTGATGTGGTGAGGAGTCTCAAGGATGCCAGTATTCAATATGATTCGGGTGTGCCAGAAATGGAGCGAGGCATCAATTTTGTCCTGAAGGTTCCAGCGAGTTTTTGGGAGCAGAAGCAGACTCAGAGTTTAACGAACGTCGATATCTTCGCCGAACCGGAATCTGGGACAAACGGGGTACCCTATATTCCTTCCACGGTTTGCAGACGCAACACGCTTTATGACACATTGAAGTTGGCGTGCGACATAACGGGCATGGAGTTTGAGATCAAGGACGGTATTGTCTGGATCGAACCTTCCAGTGTATATAAAGAAAACTATAAATGGTGGATTTACCCGTTGCTGACGTCTAGTTGCGAAATAATTTCTCCAGATTCGTGTTCGCAAACAAATGACTTCTCCGAGCAAAAATACATAAGTTTCTTTGAAAAGCTCGGAGTCCAGTGGCCAATGGATTCTCGTGTTCGTTACCTTCCCTCCGTTGATATGATATGCTTTAAAATGAGCCGGAGTGGGATGGATAGTATAAAAAAAGTTCTTGATGATGATCTAGGTTGCAAGCCCCTGTGTTTGGAAGTGGATGTGCAGATACATGCGTTCCCCGCAGAGGAGATTGATCGATTACGTCGCGCAAGCGACATTACGGTGAAAACTTTGATGGACTTGAGGAGAGTGGGCAAATCTAAGCAAGTGGCCTCGGCCACAGTGCTGACAAAATCCGGTCACGAAGCTATCATGAAGTCGGTACGGGAAATTCTCTATCCTGCAGATCTCATGACAGACGTCAACTCTTCCAATAGTAATATTACGGTTCAGACTTCGGCTCACGCCTTGGTCCCTAGTGAATTTGTTATGCGAGAGACAGGGATGATTCTGCAGGTCGTTCCCGAAATGTCGGACAGGGGGCAATCGCAGATCAGCGTCTTAGTGAAGCCAACATGGGTTACGTTGGACCGTTGGGAGCCATATTCGGCTGATCTGGCGGAGGGGTTAAACCACAGCATGATTCCCTTTAAGCAGCCAGTTTTTGGTATGAAAAGTTTTGAAACTCAGACAACGGTTAAAGACGGTGAGACGGTTTTGTTAGGCAGTTCGGCGACGACGGACAATAAATCGGTGCAGTTCGGTTTTCTTACAGTAAGACGCAAGCAACATTACCCGAGTAGGTAAATCTAAAGGCAAGGGGATATAGGCCAAAATCATTCCTCATAAAGAGGGCTTTGAAAGTTCTTAGGAGATCAAAAGCATGACAGATTTTTTTGAACAACAGGAGAAATCGCGTAAAGCGACCTTTGGATTGCTTTTGCTCTATATCTTTTCCGTGGTGGCGACATGCCTGCTCTTACATCTCAGCCTCTGTGCTGTTTTCAGTTATGGAAGTTCGGAGGGGCAGGGGTTTCAGATGGAAAAATTCCTGGAATATGTGCTCATGCCGGAGATAGCTCTTGCGACCATGGGAATCACTTCGTTTATTATTTTTCTCTCCTCTCTCTATAAAATAACTCAACTACGGGCCGGAGGTTCGGCGGTGGCTGAGGAGTTGGGTGGGCGCGAGATCACCAATAGTACGCAGGATCCCATGGAGCGTCGCCTTCTGAATGTCGTTGAGGAGATGGCCATTGCTTCAGGGATTACCATGCCTCGTGTCTTTGTTCTGGATGGGGAGCGTGGCATGAATGCCTTTGCCGCGGGCTTTTCGTCAAAAGATGCCGCGATCGCGGTGACGCGCGGTCTTTTGGAGGTCGTTAAGCGAGATGAGTTACAAGCTGTGATCGGCCATGAGTTTAGTCATGTTCTGAATGGGGATATGCGACTCAACATCTGGCTGGTCGGCGTTCTGCATGGCATTTTTGCGCTGACTATTTTGGGACGCGTCCTGATTGAGATCGGGTTACGCTCTTCTTCCCGTTCGTCGTCATCCTCGCGAAAAAACAATAATCCGTTAGCAATTCTCGCACTTGTCGGGCTTGCTAGTTGGATTGTCGGACTGGTCGGGTTCTTCTTCGGGCGACTCATTCAAAGTGGTATCTCGCGTCAGCGCGAATTTTTAGCCGATGCTTCAGCGGTCCAATTTACACGGAATCCACAAGGTCTTGCCCAGGCTTTGAAATTGATCGGCGCTGCGGGAAGTAATCTGACGAGCCCCAACACGACAGAGGTCTCCCACATGCTCTTTTCCTCCGGCATGAACTCTTTCTTCGCCACCCATCCACCCATTGAAACTCGCATTCAACGCCTTGATCCCTTTTTCAATGGGGATTTTAATGAAGCACGCATTGCACTCGACGCGCGTCGTTCTGAGCTGGTTAGAGCGGTAAGTGGGGCGGCGGAGTCCGATGCTTCGAACAGTCTGGATGATTTGAGTCCGCTAAACCGCATTCACCCAACGCTTTCAATCCCCGGACTTGAGGGAGAAGATGCTTCGGCGGTGAGTGCTCTGTTTTCACTGGCGTGGCTGAGCCAAGAGGACCGTGTAACATTACGGACAATTCCTGCTGCGATTGGCTGTATCTGCGGTTGTTTGCTTTCGACAGATGAAGCTGTGCGCGAACGTCAGATGGGGATGTTGCCTAGGCTCTCTTTCAATGATGCGCTTGTACGTCAATGGGTTGAATCCTGGGCTGAACGGATCCGCGAGCGGACGGTTTCCGAACGGCGTCAGGTGTGCGAACTTGCCGTGATGGCTCTACGAAATGAGCCCCGCGATTTGCGGGAGCGACTTGCGAAATCCGTTGAAGCCTTGAGCAGTGCGGATGACCAGATCGACCCCTTTGAATTTGCTGTGGGATGTATGATCCGCCGTCGCCTGCTTCCGGATGAGTCCCTTGAAGCTTCCCGCAGGCCGCCTGTGCCTCCGAAGCAACTGGTGGCGGAGATTCTAGAGGTTCTTTCAGTGATTGCCCTTTATGGAGCCAAAGAGGGACGTTCGATTCTCCCAGCCTTGGAAGCTGGCGTCCAGCGGTTGCTTCCCTTTATTGGCGCTCTGCCGATCAGAACTATCCCTGAAACGGTTGATGCGCAGAAACTGGATCGTTCATTGCGACACCTGGAAGCGCTGGCTCCTCTGCTCAAGCGGGAGTTCATGCAGGCCTGTGAGGTCATTATTATGCATGATGCCGAGATGACCGAGGTCGAGGAGACCTTCCTCTTTGCAATCGCGGATGCGATTGATGCGCTCAGCTGGAACGCGAAGGTTGCAAAAAAACAGAGTGCCTAAAAAGGCACTCTGTTCGCTGGTTTTTTTGGAACAACAAAACCCACAAAAAGCACAAACTCATTATTCGTGTTGTTCGTGCTATTCGGATGCTAAAAACTACTGCGCTTCCGTCGTCTGCTCCGCGGTGGGAGGAGTTTCCGTGAGTGCTTCCGCTGTGGATGCTTCAACAGTCGGAACATCCTTTTGAGCCGTAGGAGCTTCCTCAACAACTTCTGCTTGAGGTGCCTCGGGTGCAACGGGTGTCTCGGCAACAACAGGTGCGACAGCCGCGACAGGTGCTACGCGGGGTGCTTGCTCCCGTGGTGCCTGTGGACGTTGATTGCCACTGTTGTAGTTTTTTTCGCCTGGCAGATATCGGAACGTTGGATATTCTGTCGGAGAACTCAAGACATCATTGTAGAACTCAATGACATGTCCCTTCTCTAACAACCAAGCCAGTTGGATCAGAATTTCTTTCTTCTTCTCGTCATCATTCTCTGAGAGGGTGTTGACGAGTTCCATCTTGGTGCAGGCTGGATGTTCGGTTACAAACATCAGAACATCATGCAGGGCCTTCACCGTGTGCACAGGATCTAAGGGAACCGGTGTTTTCAGCATGACGAAGTCCGGACCCTTCGCGTCATTGACGCGGAAGAGATGGAGCTTGCGATGGCGGAAGGCTCCGCGCAAGGCGAAGAAGAGCGAAGCCGGGAAACGGCGCTCGCGATTCAGAATATCCCGTAGCATACCCGCTAATGGACGGCTGGAGGTGTTGAGCGCCACGGCCACTGTACACACCAGATGTTTGACGCTGGCCAGTTGCTCGGGAACAATCTCGCGCAAAAAGACGAGCTCTGCAACTTCACGTGAGAGCGGCGGTGCCTTCAGGGGTGGTTCTACCGCTGTTTCCGCGGGCACTTCTGCTCCCTCGGCAGGCGGAACGGCTGGAGCGGTCTCGGTCACGACGCCTTTACGGCGATAGATCTTTTTCTTGGTGCACTGCTGACGCCACTGTTCAATGACCTCTGCGTCACGCACGATTTCAATGCGGGATCGATAAGCCTCCTCAGTCATGTTTGGAAACTTGGTGCGCAAGACTTCCTGAAGCTTGGCATTGTAACTGTGATGGTTGGTGGGACCGATCAGCTCGCCACTCATGGTGCAACGGGCGACACAGGTGAAGACGCCGGTTGGCGGATCACAATCCACCTCTTCGGTGTCAAAGAAATCATTGATGTGATGACTGATCAAGTGTGAGCGGACCTCTTCTTCGGTGAGTGCCGGGAAACCGCACACTTTGCATTGGAACAACGGGAGTTGCTGATCCTTAAGAGGCTCTATGCGGACCAAGCAAGAGTTCGGGTTGTCCAGAAAGAGCGAGGCGATGTCGCGAAGAGGGAAGGCCCTGTGCGTGGTTTGCACGCGACGGATAACAGCACCTAAGGCCTTCTGCTCGGGGAGAACGCGAATCTCCAGCGGAAGCATGGGCTGTTGATACTCTTGGCGATAGGGTCTCTCGCCACGTGAATGAAAATCATCCCGACGCTGAGGACGGTTATCCCCTGAAGGTCTGGCTACGGCAAAGTCAACAACAGCGCCACGTGATTCGGGACGTGGCATACTGGAGGGTGGACCCTTGCGTTCGAGTTCACGACGCGGCGGACGCCGATCAGTACCGCCCTTGGGGCGATCACCCTGATCACGCATCGGACGGCGATTGCCGCTATCGCGTCGGTCTTGATTGTGGCGCGACGAACCGCGGTCGCCTTCATCGTAGTGACGCCCCTTGAAGCTTTCCGCGCTAGCATCAGGAGTTGCGCGTGCCCAACTGGGGGTCAAATCGAAGTTTAAGTCTAAAACAGCATCTTTATCATCATTATTCATCGTGGCCACTTTCAGTCTTTGTGCAGATAGGCGAATACTATATCGTTTGTCGGGCGCATGGGTCAATGAGAAAGATGCCACAAAACCCTTTTTTTGCCTCGCTAAGGATTGACGGGAATGAAGCGTATCTTGTATCATTACAAGTCTGATGAGAAAGTTGACTCGCCAAATTAAGATTGGGAACGTGTTGATCGGGGGCGGTGCGCCTGTGAGCGTGCAGACCATGACGAATGCAGATCCGCATGATGCAGCTGCCCTGATTGCGCAAATCCGGGATGCCGCCGAACTCGGTTGCGATCTTGTGCGCTTGACTGTACCGGATCAACAGGCTGCTGATGTTTTTTGTCAGGTGAAGAAGATTTCCCCGCTCCCACTCATTGCGGATATCCATTTTGATTATCGGTTGGCCTTGGCTGCTTTGGAGGCTGGAGCGGATGGTTTGCGAATTAATCCGGGGAATATTGGTGGTTCAGATCGCGTCCGTGCGGTGGTCGCTGCAGCTCGTGTACGGCAGATTCCAATCCGAATTGGTGTCAATGGTGGTTCTCTGGAGAAGGATATTCTTGCAAAACATGGTGCTGCGACGCCAGAAGCGCTTGTTGAAAGTGCTCTGAGGCATGTCGCTTTCTTGGAAGCTGAAAATTATCAGCAGATTAAGATTTCGGTGAAGGCCTCAGATGTTCTGCGTACGATTGCGGCCTATCGTCTGTTGTCACAGAAAACAGACTATCCTTTGCATCTGGGGGTGACGGAGGCTGGGACCTTTATTCCAGGTACAGTCCGCTCTTCAGTTGCCTTGGGCGCACTCTTGCTCGAAGGCATCGGTGATACGATCCGGGTCTCGCTGACGGATTCACCTGCCAAAGAGGTGCGCGTGGGGGTGGAGCTTTTAAGGTCTATCGGGTTGCGTGCGCCTGGTGCAGCCGTGACCTCGTGCCCGACGTGTGGTCGCACACGGGTGGATGTCGCAGGGATGGCGATGCAGGTGGAGGAGCGCCTCGAACAGTTCTACCGTGAACATCCAAAGGCGCCACGACCGCATGTCGCCGTAATGGGTTGCGTTGTCAATGGCCCCGGCGAGGCTAAAGGAGCTGATATTGCTGTTGCAGGTGGTGAGGGAGAGTGTATGTTGTTTGTTCGAGGAGAACCGACGGGGAAGATTCCCGAATCGGAGACAGTCGATCGAATTGTTGAACTGGTTAAGCAGTGGCAGTAGTAGCAGTTGGTAGTCGGCAGTCCCGTAGATCCGTAGTGCCGTAGTACCGAAACACAGCAGGCAATGTTTTTGATGTTAAGAATTAGGAGTTACACATGAGAAAGATGATTGGCTTATTCGTTATTTTAACAAGTTTGACTCTGAGTCTCTTTGCGGAGACAAAGCTGACCCCTCTGAAAACTGGGGGCAACACAAAGCCG
>CAYWNP010000050.1:0-2989 GCA_964459675.1 uncultured Akkermansia sp.
GCAGGACGCATTGCCTTTATCTCGGAACGCCGGGGCGGCTATCTGCGCTGCGGCCGCGAGTGTCCGAACTTCACGTTGTTTGATATGGCCGACGATGGAACGGATATCCGTTGCCTCAGTTTGCATGAGACGAATGAATGGTCCCCTGCGATCACGCACAACGGCATGTTGCTCTGGACGCGCTGGGACTATGTGGACCGCCATGGGTGCACCGCTCATCATCCATGGATCACGACCCCGGATGGACGCAATCCGCGGCCCATCCATGGCAACTACTCGTACCGTTTTCAGCGCGCCGACATGGAAATTGACACGCGCGCCATCCCCGAGTCCCACTGCTTCGTGACGACCGGCGCACCCCACCATGGACAGGCTTTCGGCTCGTTGCTCGTGATTGATCCGCGCGTGGCAGATGACGACGCCATGGCACCTGTTAAGCGTTTGACACCCGATGTCGCCCTTCCTGAGACGCAGCGCGGGACCCTAAGCTATGGAACAGCCTGGCCGCTCAGTGACGCTTATTACCTCACAGCCTATGAGCCGACGGAGGCGTGCAGGAAGGATAATCCTTTAACTTTCGGGTTATATCTCGTCGATAAGTTTGGCAACAAGGAACTAATCTATCGAGATCCCGACATCGCCTGCGTGAGCCCAATGCCCCTGCGGGCTGAGAAGCGTCCGCCCATTATCCCGGAACAGCGTATTGCGGCTGTTCCAGCTTCCAAGCGCAAACCATGCGATTGGCAGTCGGAGGCGAGAGGGGAGGGGACGGTCACTATTGCGGATGTCTATAAGAGCCTTTTGCCGTGGCCGGAAGATGGAAAAAAGATTACCGCGATCCGAATTTGGCAGATTTACCCCGCCTCGATAGCGACTGCGGAATTGCCCCATCAGACCGGCATCCAGATCAAGGAGGGCTTTGACTCGGTCAATCTGGCACGCAGCGTGGTAGGGAGCGTGCCAGTCGAAGCTGACGGCAGTGCCTACTTCAAGGTTCCGACAGGGTATGAGATTTACTTTCAGGCTCTTGATGAGCAGGGGGCTGCTGTGCAATCCATGCGTTCCTCGACTGCGTTGGTTCCTGGCGAGCAGCTCTCCTGTCAAGGGTGTCATGAGCCCAAGGGGAACGCGCCCGAGGGGTTGGTTGTGACCCCGCTGGCTATGAAACGGCCAGTTTCCATTCCCAAACCAGGTCCTGACGGGTCACGCCCCTTCAGTTATCCGAGGCTGGTTCAGCCTGTACTGGATAAAAACTGTGTCACCTGCCATGCGGAGTCGATTAAAAAAGCAAAGCCCGGGGACAAGTTGCCACCGCGCCTGGATCATGAGATCGCGGGTAACTATTTTGTGTCCTACCAGAATCTTGCTGAAAAGTATGGCTTTGTGTCATACGGCGCCGGCCGCAATTTTAATTCGCCCAAATTCTATCGAACCTTCCCAGGTCAGTTTGGTGCACGCGCTTCGAAGCTCTACCCCATGCTCAGGCAGGGACACAAGGGAGTGAAGCTGGCTGAGGATGAAATGGAACGCATCATCCTTTGGCTGGATTCCGTCTGCCAGTTCTATGGCGTCTACGAGGAAGAGGGTGGCAAACGGCAGTTACAGGGGAAAGAGGCTCAGCCCACCTTAAAATAGTTTGTGGCTGACCAGTATTTGCTGATTGCTCAATACGTCTTTTTTAGCTATACTTCTTGCCTACGAAATTAAGTCTTTAAGACCGTTAGTTAAGGAGAAACATACGTATGCCAAACACCATTTTGATGGGTGCTCAGTGGGGAGATGAAGGAAAAGGAAAGGTTATTGACGTCCTGACCTCTCAAGCGGATGTCATTGTCCGTTACCAAGGAGGAAGCAACGCCGGCCACACGGTCATCGCAGAAGGGCAGAAATATGTTCTTCATCTGATCCCTTCCGGCATCCTGCACGCGGGGAAGCAATGTGTCATCGGTAATGGCGTGGTGATGGATCCCTTTGATCTGCTCAAAGAGATTGAAATGTTGCGTGGCTATGGCATCAATCCTGACGGACGTCTCTTCATCAGTGATCGCACACACATGGTTATGCAATGGCATCGTGCACTGGATAAAGCGGATGAAGCACACCGGTCAAACGATAAGAAGATCGGAACCACGGGGCGCGGTATTGGCCCGGCCTACAGCGCCAAAATGGGACGCAGTGGCTTTCGCGTCGGTGATCTTCTGCGTCCTGACTTTCTCGATCGCGTCAGCGAGATGTGTGTCGCCACAAATCTCCGTCTCTCCAAATGGGGCGCTGATTTGTTGGATATCGACACCTTGCTGAGTGACTATGCCAAACTGGCCGACATTTTGAAGCCCTATATTACAGATACGGTTGTCTTTATCAACACCGCGGATCGCGCTGGCAAAAGCATTCTGCTCGAAGGCGCACAGGGAACAATGCTGGATATCGACTTCGGAACCTACCCCTTCGTGACATCCTCCAATCCGACGGCAGGCGGCGCCTGCACAGGCTCTGGTCTCTCTCCACGCCGGATCGATCGCGTCGTGGGTGTGATCAAGTGTTACACCACGCGTGTCGGTAGTGGACCTTTTCCGACCGAACTGACGGATGCCACCGGCGAACATCTTCGGCAGAAAGGTGGCGAATTCGGTGCCACGACTGGACGTCCGCGTCGTTGCGGTTGGTATGATGCCGTTGTTGCACGCTATTCCGCCATGGTGAACGGCGTTGACTTCTGGGCCATGACCAAACTGGACGTACTTGACGAGCAGCCGACACTCAAGATCTGTGTCGCCTACCGCCGTGATGATGGACATATTTATGAGACCTTCCCTGCAGATTTGAGCGTTCTTGAACGTTGTACACCTGTTTACGAAGAGATGCCGGGGTGGATGACCGACACGAGCAAGACAACCCGCTATGAAGAGCTGCCCTTGAAGGCAAGAGCGTATGTGGAACGTTTAGTCGCTTTAAGTGGCACCGCCCGTCTGGGCATTCTCTCCGTGGG
>CAYWNP010000050.1:3089-17692 GCA_964459675.1 uncultured Akkermansia sp.
GGACTTGCAAAAAGCGCTCGCACGTGTGGAACAGAGTACGCTTCATTTTGAGCAGCAGGTGATCATTGCGCTTAGCTATAGTGGACGCAACGAGTTGGTGCGGGCGATCCGGAAAATCGCCTCAAAGGTTCGCGCTGGAGCCTGTGAACCTGAGGCCATTGACGAAGCCCTTATTGCCTCCTGCCTGGATGCGCCGGATGTGCCGGATCCAGATCTCATCATTCGGACGAGCGGTGAGTTTCGGTTGAGTAATTTTTTATTATGGCAATGTGCCTATAGCGAGTTTTATTTCACACCTGTCTTGTGGCCAGATTTTGGTGAGGCAGATTTTAAGACGGCTCTTGACGCGTATGCAGCGAGAGAGAGACGTTATGGCGGCGTAAAAAAGGAGGACTTTGTATGAGTCCAATCGCACGACGTGTCATTACAGGTGTTGTCCTCTCGCTCTTTTGGTTTGTCGTCATCATCTCCCAGCAATCGTGGCTCGCTTTTGGGGCGTTTGCCCTTGCGATTCTCGCGTGTCACTTCGAATTTGCAAAGATGATTGAGGCTCGCGGGATTGACACCTGCCGCAAGAGCGGTGCCATTGCAGCCCTTGCTTACATTCTTCATTGCTTCGCCTTTCCCAACAACTCCTATCATGTTGCTGCGCTTATTATTTTTCTCTTGTTTGTGCGACTGCTCTTTGATCCAAAAGTTCAGAAGCCTCTTGAGAGTGCGGCCTTCGCTGTCCTGAGCTTTATCTATATCCCGTTTATGCTCTCCTTCTTCTTACGGATTGCTCAAACGTGTGATGCGCAACCTTTTACTGTCGCCAAAGAGGGCTTTATTCTCGTCCTCTATGTGGTGGTGGTGACCAAGGCGACCGATGTGGGGGGGTATGCCATCGGGATCCCCTTTGGAAAGCATAAAATGTTTCCCCGGATATCCCCCAACAAATCCTGGGAGGGCTTGATCGGTGGACTCCTCTTTTCGGCGATCTTCAGCCTGGCCTTCTTCTGGTTCGTTCGTCCTGATCCAAGTGTCGTCACTCCCTTTTGTTACGTGGCAGCAGCAGGCATGGGGGTGTTGATCGGCCTCGGGGGGGTGCTCGGCGATCTGATTGAATCCATGTTTAAGCGCAGTGCGGAGATGAAGGACTCCGGAGGACTCTTTCAGGGTATCGGCGGATTACTCGACACCTTTGATAGCCTTATCTTTACGCCTGTCATCTTTTATCTCTTTCTCCAACTCCTGCCATGAAGTCTGTAGTCATACTGGGAAGCACTGGGTCAATCGGAGAAAATGTCCTGCGAATCGCAGAGGCGTTGCCGCACGATATCAGGATTGTCGGTCTTGCGACACAACGCAAAATTACCCGGCTCATTGACCAGGCGTTGCAGTTTAATGTGAAGCATGTCGCTGTTGAAGACGAAGTGGCAGCTCTCGAGGCGCAAACTTTGGCTCGGCCTCATGGTATTCAGGTCTGGGCTGGCCAGCAAGGGGTTGAAGCGCTGGCAGCTTTGCCTGAAGCGGATTGCGTGCTCTGTGCTGTGGTCGGGTTAGCAGGTTTGAAGCCTGTCTTGGCCGCGATGGAGGCCGGCCATGATGTCGCCTTGGCAACGAAGGAGGTTCTCGTCTCCGCCGGGGAGTTGGTGATGCGAAAGCGCCAAGAGACGAATGTGCGCCTGCTCCCGATTGACAGTGAACATAGCGCACTCTTCCAATGTTTGCAGTCGACCACGCGGAGTGTTGCATGCGTCCGACTGGCGCAAGATGGTCGCGAGGCTGTGGAATCGCAGATTTCAAAGCTGGTGCTGACAGCCTCAGGCGGACCTTTTTCCCAGCAACCTGAAATTGATTTTGAGCGAGTTACTCCGGCCATGGCGTTGAAACATCCTCGGTGGTGCATGGGACCTAAAGTTACGATTGACTCGGCCACCATGATGAATAAAGGGCTTGAGATTCTGGAAGCACGGTGGCTCTTTGATGTCCCGGTCAACCATGTGGAGGTGATTGTCCATCCGGAAAGCATTATTCATTCCATGGTTACCTTTGTGGATGGAGCAACCCTTGCGCAACTCTCGGTCCCTGATATGCGTTTTGCGATTCAATATGCCCTCACATGGCCGGAGCGTCGTGCTGTTGAAATGCCTGCACTGGATCTGATGGAACTTGGCAAACTGACCTTTGCGCCGCCGGATGTGAAACGCTTCCCCTGTCTACGCTTGATTCGCGAGGCAGCTGCGATTGGGGGCACCATGCCGGCTGTTGTGAATGCAGCGGATGAGGTGGCGGTCAAGGCGTTCTTAGAGGGGCGGCTCACTTTTGCTGGAATTTGGCGGACAATCGAGGCGGTCATGGCGAGTCATGCTGTCCAAGCCTGTTCGGATTTGGAAACGATCATGGATACGGATGCGTGGGCTAGACGGCGCACAAGGGAGATTATTGTATGATAGAAGCAATCGGGATGAAACTGCTGGCGGGCATTGCTGTTGCCCTGCTCTTTAGCTTGGCGATTTTTATTCACGAGCTGGGGCACTTTCTTGCGGCAAAGTGGTTTGGTCTTCAAATCGATGCCTTCTCAATCGGCTTCGGACCTGCGATCTGGAAAAAAACGATCAACGGTGTTGAGTACAAGCTCGGAAGCATTCCTTTTGGTGGTTATGTCGCACTCCCTCAGCTTGATCCCTCGGGCATGGAGAAAATTCAAGGTGAGCAGGGAGAGAAGGCGGCGTCTAAGCCAGAAGAACCGCAACCGGAAGAACGTATCTTGCCTGACATCGCCCCCTGGAAGCGTATCGTTGTGGCGATAGCCGGGCCCTTCGGTAACTTCATCCTTGCAATCTTGTTGGCCGTACTTATCTCCTGGGTGCCGTCCGCTCGTATTCGTATCGTGGATACGCGTGTCGGTGTAGTTCTTGAAAAGACAGCAGCCTGGGAGGCTGGCTTGCGACCTGGGGATCGTATCGATGCCGTAAATGGCGAGAAGGTTGAGACCTGGATGGAGATGATGGTGGAGAATGTCCTCTCAGGAAACGCTGGCAAAGCCTCCTTCACGATTGAGCGGGCGGGGAAGACGCTGAAGATGGATATCCCCTTTACCAAGCATGAAGTGATGGGGATCCAGATGCTGGAAGGTGTCTACTCGGAATCACCCTCGATGGTCGGCGGTCTGATGCCAGGATTTCCCGCTGAAAAGGCAGGCTTAAAATCAGGAGATTTACTGTTATCCGTTGCGGGGGTACCTTCATGGGGAGCATCACACTTTAGGGAGTTGATTCGCAAGAATGGTCTCGCGGATGTCGATATTGGCATCCGTCGTGGCAAAGAGCTCATGACCTTCCGGTTGACGCCTCAATTCGATGAGAAGGAAAAACGCCCGCTTCTGGGGATCCAGTTTGCAGAGGATGACGCAAAAGCATGGATGATGTACCGGAATCCTGTAGACCAATTGAAGTGGGATACGCTCTCCGTCTTTCGTGTCCTGCGCGCATTGGTGAGTCCCAAGCAGAAGGGCGAACGTGCTGCGGTTGCAAATAGCTTGGGCGGGCCTGCGATGATTGTTATCCATCTCTACCAGACGGTCAAGGGTGGAATGATGGATGCGCTTGGTTTCCTGCGCATGATCTGCATCAACCTCGCGATCTTAAACCTCTTGCCGTTGCCGGTGTTGGATGGTGGTCATGTGATGTTTGCAGCTTATGAGATCATTACACGCCGCAAACCTCATCCAAAAGTAGTCTCAACGTTAGTGACCATCTTTGCGTCCATCTTGATTTCCCTGATGATCTTCCTTCTCTGCCGTGATATCTTTAGAGAATATAAGCTCTCGCAATTACGGCACGCCTACGAAGAAAAAGCAGAGAAGTAATAGCTTCTTACCCCTCAACCCGCTTCAGCACCATCGCGGTGCGGCAGGGGAGGTAGATCTTGATGGTCGTGACCATTTCATTGCCGCGCATATCCGGGATCAAATTGAAAACCTGATCCTGTGAAATTCGATTCTGACCGCCGAAATGTTCCTCATCCGTATCCAGCGCCACGATGTAGGGTTTGCCAGGCGGGACCATGATCGAATAATCGGTCACGGAGTGTGTGCTATGGAAGTTGAAGATAAAGACCAAATCACCCCGTTCAAAGGCAATGATCTTGTCGGCGTCTGACGTGTATAAACGACGCGCACGCGTCTGCTCCAGCGCACCCGTCGTGTTAATCAAGCGTAACATGCTTTCATCAAACTCCGCAAGACACCAATAGAGCAGCTCGGGGTTATCACGCAAGGACCAAAGGCGCCGTGCATAGTGATACGAGTGGTTGTTCCCCTCTCGCGGAAAATCAATCCACTCGGGATGTCCAAATTCATTGCCCATGAAATTCAAATAGGCATGACCTGCCGTCCCCAGTGTGGCCAAGCGTGCCAGCTTGTGAATGGCGATCCCTCGTTCAGTGCGCATGTTTTGATGGGACCGAGCCATGGCGGTATAAATATCTGAATCGACCAACTGGAAGAAGAAGGTCTTACCGCCTACGAGTGCCTGATCATGGCTCTCTACATAATTGACGGTCTGCTCATCTGCTCGGGAGTTGGTCAGTTCGTGCCAAAGATAACCGACGTTCCAATTTTCATCGCGCACATCGCGTACGAGGCGGAACCAGCACTCAGGAACGCCCATGGACATGCGATAATTAAAGCCCGCGCCCAAGTCTTCGATCGGAGCCGCCAGCCCTGGCATTCCACTGACATCCTCTGCAATGGTGATGGCATCTGGACGAATCTCATGAATGACCCGATTGGCGAGGTTACAATAGTTCCACGCGTGCTCATCGATAGTCGCATCAAAGTATTGGCTGTAATCCATGAAGTCAACACCGAGACCATGATGGAGATAGAGCATGCTGGTGATCCCATCAAAACGATATCCGTCAAAGTGATATTCATCCAGCCAATACCGGCAGTTGGATAAGAGGAAGTGAATCACATCAATCTTGTTGTAATCAAAACAACGGGAATCCCATGCCTCATGCCAGCCGCGAAGTCCCGAATGGAAATATTGGTGAGGAGTCCCATCAAACAAGGATAAGCCATCACGCTCATTCTTTACCGAATGGGAGTGAACAATATCCATGATTACCGAGAGCCCAAAACCATGGGCAGCGTCAATGAGAGCCTTGAGCTCTTCAGGGGTTCCAAAGCGTGAGGAGGCTGCAAAGAAGCTTGAGACATGATAACCGAATGAGCCATAGTAGGGGTGCTCCATGATCGCCATCAACTGAATCGTATTGTAACCCGCCTTGACAATTCGAGGGAGGATAACTGTGCGAAACTCATCATAGGTCCCTACACCCTCTTTTTCCTGTGCCATGCCAATATGGGCTTCATAGATGAGCGGTGTCCGTTGGGGAACAACAAAAGATGGATTTTGCCAAACATAGGGTACAGGAGGATCCCAGACTTGCGCTGAAAAGAGATGGGTTTCTGGATTCTGAACCACACGTCGTGCATACGCAGGAATACGCTCACCACAGCCACCTTCCCAAGCCATCTCGAGCCGATAGTGTTGCCCGTGGCTGATTGTTTCGAGAGGAAGGCGGATCTCCCATTGGCCTGTATTTCCAATTCGGTAGAGCAGAAAACGGTCATCCTTATTCCAGCCCGAGAAATCGCCCACCAACCAAATCGCCGTTGCATGAGGTGCCCATTCACGGAAAATCCAGCCATCTGCGGTTTTATGCAAACCATAATATTCATGCGCGCAGGCAAACTCTGCGAGGGTGCCCGGACTCTGGGCTAGATCCTTGGCACGCTTCGAGGCACTTAAGGCCCGCCGTTCAATAATTGCACGGTACGGTTCAAGATAAGGATCCTCTAGCAGGCGGGTACGTGTCGCTTGTGTAGGCATGGTATCGTTCCTGAAACGTTTTGCTTTCTAAACAGTAACATCCTTTTCGGCATGTTCCTCAACCGCCCTGACGAGGGGACGATCCAACATCTTTTCGTAGATGTTGATGTAGGCTTGCGCACAGACATCATGCGTGTAGCGTTTTTTGCCACTCTCCATGATGCGTTTGAGCTGCACTTCCCGTTCATCTGCTGGACGCTTATAGAACGCCATGGCCTGATCCATGGCCCATTCAAGTCCACGACTATCGTAGATCTTGAAGGAGAAGCCATTGCCACTGTTATTATCAACGTCCAAATGTTCCACGGTGTCGTGGAGTCCGCCCGTGTCGTGTACGATGGGAAGCGATCCATAGAGTTGTCCGACCATCTGGGGGAGACCGCAAGGCTCAAAGAGTGAGGGCACAAGGGTAAAGTCAGAGGCGGCAAAACCGAGCTTAGAGAGGTTCTGGTTGAAATCACAGATGGCTAAGCGACCATACAGTTCATGCTGTTTAAGAATGTCGTAAAAGGGCTTCTGATAAGCACCGTTAGCCACAACAGCGATCTGAACCTTGTCCTTCCAATAACGGGAAAGGAAACGGAAGAGGATGTGTGTGAGTAACTGGGGACCTTTCTGCGCGGGATCCAGACGAGAGGGCCAGAAGAAAATGGGTGCATCGGGGTTCTCTTCGAGCCCCAACTTGCGTTGGAAGGAGATCTTGTTAATGCGCTTGGCCTCCCGATGGCTCTCCGCATTGTACCTCACCTTGATCAAGGGATCGGTTTCTGGATTATCCGAATCATCGGGGGCATTCAGAATGCCAACTGCACAACCGGCTTTGTATTTACTCCGAATCTCCTGGCGCAATTGAGCCGGGATGAAATCATGCCAGCCATTCACAATCTCTTGAAGGAATGTCGGACTGACGGTATTAATAAAGTGAGAGGCAAAGACACCACTGGTCTGCATATCGACAAGATTCGTGCTACGGGATTCCTCGTAATTGAGCGGCGGACGCTTGTAAAATAAGTTACCCCAAAATTCCGCAGCATCAATCCCCGCGTCTTCAATCCGCGAGAGCGAGAGATCATGCGTGTGAATATTGTGCACCGTAAAAAGACAGGGAATCCCCATGCGACGTGCGGCCGCGGGAATGAGTCCGGTCATCCAGTCGTTACAATGGATCAGGTCTGGCTGTACGGTGGGAATAATGTTGTTCACAATCTCACGTGAGAACGCCAAGGCGAGTTTAGGATTCTCCTCTTGTGCGTTGCTGTAAACCGTGTCCCGATAATAGAAGCAACGATCTTCTGCCAAGTGAATGCGCGAGTCAGGAAGTCGGCTTTTGTACACGCGCAATTCATCATTGATGAGCTGTCCAACATCAACATGAAACATACGACGATAGTGAGGCAACGCCACGTGAACATCCGCGCCACGGTCAAACAAGGCTGCCACAAGCGAGGCGGAGACGTCTGCTAAGCCTCCTGCTTTTGCCGTTAACTTATTCGCCATATTTCCCATCCCTGTCGGCAGATAGGTGATCTCGGGTGTGACGATCAGAATACGCGGACGTCGTTCCTTCTTTGCTGGGGCTTCAATCGTAACTTTTGCTTTCGCCATAAAGGGGTACTCCTTCACATCCTATTTTTGCACAGGTTCGTCAATTTTTTTGTTCAACGCTTCGATCTGCTTCTCTTTTTCGGCAATCGCAGTACGCTTTGCCTTAACTTCTGGAAGCTTTTCAACTTCTTCACGAATCTGGGTGAAGGTCTTGATGATTTCGCGTTGGAGGTCCTCGACTTTTTTGCGTAAGGCATCGATGGCCGGTGAGGTCACCTGGGTGTCACTGGCCATTTTCTTAATTTCCGAGTCGAGTTTATGGGCTTCAATCATTAGACGCGATCGACATGCGAGAAGGTCGTTGAGACTCTCTGTTTTTGTCGCAGGCTGGGGAGTGACAGCCGGGGATTCCTGCGCGACGAGGGGATGAACGCAAAGGGATCCGATCACACACACAATAAACAAATTTAGTTTAATCATAACGTAAATCCTTTAAAACAATATGCTTCAGTTTAAAACAATACGTCTCTAAAATCAATAATTACTTTTGATTTTGCTCGTTGTCCGGTTCTGGCCAGCAGTTCACTATTTTTTTTGAGCCAGTTTGGAAAATCGTTTGGAAAATCGAGCGATTACACGCTTGCGTAAGACGGCTGGGAAGGTTAAAATGTGCACACATGTTTAAGGAAGCACGACATTCATTATTTTCACTTGCAACTGCGATGCAGGGGGCAGGGGTATTGCTCCTTCTTGGCTGCCTGCAATTTCGAGTCGCGCAACTGGATCAGCGGCCCATGCATGGGGATGAGGCGAATCAGGCGGTCCGTGCGGGGCAGTTGCTGGAGCAGGGGGTCTATCACTATGATCCTGCGGACCATCATGGCCCTGTGCTCTATTATGCGGCTTACCCGTTTTGCCGTTTGACGACATCGCAGTTTTCGGATACCACGGAATATAACTTCCGGCTTGTGCCTGTTGCCTTTAGCCTGTTGACCTTGCTTCTGCTCGTAGGGTGTTATCGTCAAGATGGAGCAGGCCTTTTTAAGAGTCCAGGGACCGCTTGGTTTGCTGCGCTGTTGGTGGCAGTCTCGCCCGCCATGAATTATTACAGCCGTTTCTTTATTCAAGAGACGATGCTTGTGACCTTCCTGACGGGGATTCTCTTTTCTGCCATCCATTATGTGAGCGCCGCTTCTTCGCGAATGAAACTCCTCTGCGCAGGTGGGGTGGGGGTCTTTACTGGGTTGGCGTTGGCGACAAAGGAGACGGTTGTTCTCTCCCTTGCAGCAGCGTTTGTCGCGTTGCTGTTAACCTGCGGACTTAAGCGCATTCGAGAGTTATGGAGTTGGAGGGATGCTGGGGTGGCGATGGGTGTAGCAGGGGGTGTAGCTATCCTCTTCTACTCTTCCTTTTTCACTTACCCAAAAGGGGTGTATGATGCGATTTTCTTAACCGTTAAAACGTATATGACGCGGGCGACTGCTGTACCCGAACATCATCATGCGTGGAATTTTTATTTGCAATTTCTCTTCGGCTGGCACTATGGCAGGGGACCTGTCTGGCGTGAACTTAATCTCTGGTTTTTGCTCCCGCTCGCCATTGCCTTCATTACTCCTGTCGTCGAATGTCTACGTTTCAAGTCGGAGGACTCAACGTTATTTACCAGACTCGTGCGTGCGCGCTGGACGCTCTTTGTTGTGATCTATACGGTCGTGTTGACCATCCTCTACGCGTGCATCCCCTATAAAACCCCGTGGTGTATCTTGTCCTTCTTGTTTGGTTACCTGATCTTGATTGCACGTGGCGTAGAGTACATTTTTGAGTGGCTTGTTTCTTGCGCAGAAAAGAGACTGCACCGTTTCGCAACCCGATGCGCCTCTCGCGCGCTCGTGGGTGTCATCTGTGGTTGCGGTGTTTTTCTGAATGCCAAACGAAGCTATGGTGCGTGCTTTAAATATGCTGCTGACATCCGAAACCCGTATGTTTATGCACACACCGGAAATGATGCGATGAACCTTGTTGCGGATATCGAGAAGGCAGCGAAAGCAAAGGCAGGGCAGGGGATGTATGAGGTCCCGATCGCAATCGTCTCACCTCCCTCAGATTATTGGCCGTTACCTTTTTATCTCCGGAAATATAAAGCGGTCGGCTATTGGTCGAACGTTGCAGAAATTCCTACGGCCTTCAAACCCGACCTCTTAATCATCTCTGCTTCGATGGGTGATCAAGCGAGTCGCATCATGGGCAAGGAGACGCAAAGTAATTTCTTCGGGATTCGTCCGGGTACACTTTTATTGTTAGTTGAAAGGAAAGAATAATATGATGAACATTCCAGTATTGACCATTGAAGGTCGCTCGATCGCAGAGACGTTTGAGAAAGCGCTGACCTCCCTTTATGTGGAGGGGGTGCGAGTCCGTACGCAATATGATAAAGAGGGGGATCCCCTGAGCGTGGACGCAACCATGAATATGACCATTCATGATCCGATGTCGGATCCCATGATTCACAAGGCCTTTCCTGGCGGAATCGCTGACCTTCGCGAGTATGTCTTTGAGCTGGAAGGCAAAAAGGACTCTTGGATCAAGGCGATTAATGATCCTGAAGATACACGCTGGGAGTATACCTATCATGGACGGATGCAGAATTATGGGCAGTGGAAAGAGAAGCGTCCAGACGGCACCAGTGTCATGACAGGTCCTTTCCAAGTGGATCAAGTCGCGTATGTGATTGATAAGCTCTGTAAACAGCCCTTCACACGGCAAGCACAGATGATCACTTGGATGCCGAGTCTGGATCTGACCTGCTATGATCCGCCTTGCCTGCAATCCATCTGGTATCGCATCCTTGAGGACCATCAGGGTGTCCAATGGCTCAATTGTAACGTTCGCTTTAGAAGTAACGACGCCTGGGGTGCCAACTTCATGAACATGTTTGGGATCACCATGTTTAATCGAAACGTGATTGCCGACGAAATTCAGAAACGGACCGGCAAGACTGTTAAGCTCGGCCGTTTAAACTGGCAAGCTGATTCCTTCCACATTTATGGTAAAGATGTCCTCCAGGCTGAACAGCGACTCTTTAATCGGATTGCCACCAGTACCTTCCATGATCGCGTCTATTATTTCAATGACGAGATGATCCAAGAGATGTATCATGAGGAAGAGGTCAAAATTTTAGCTAAAATAGCTGAAATGAACATCCGTATGTAATTTGAGCTCAATGTAACCCGTTTTGGAGGAGTTACATAAGCAACTTTACATAACACATATTATGCGACGTGACTAGGATATTGGGTTTCGCTTCCTTAGTATTGTTTGGAGTCCCGCCTTTAGGCGGAAGCAAATGACTTAAACGTGCGAATTCCGCCTAAAGGCGGTACTCCGAACCAAAATAAGGCAATAAGGCAATAAGGCAATAACGCTCGTTACGTATTCGTAACCATTCGACGAATGTCGAAAGCGTAGCGGTAATTCTTCCACTACGCCCCTTCGCGAGGTTGCCAGCGACGTTCAGGTCTGGGATCTTTAAAGATCTGCTCTTTAGCGATGATCTTGATGCTGTTGCGTCCCAGCACCTGTTCCACACGATCTGAGAATTCTCCTGATGGATCGATTGCACAGGAATGGCTGGTATCAATCAGGACGCGTTTCTTTTCAGGATACATGAGGCAGATAAACAACGGAACCGTCCCCGGAAACTCCTTTGCGAGCTGATGGACGTGTTGAATGCGTTCAAAAACTTTACGGTCGTCGGACTTCAGGCCGACAATCACGCGTTGACTAAAGTGACGGGCTGCCTCCTGAAGCGGATAAATTTCGCGGACCATAATCTTTGGCTGGTCGTCCCGCTTGGATAACGAACCGCAGATCAGGACGGGTGCGTCAGGAATGCAGACATCTGAAAACTTCTTGTATGCCTCCGAAAAGATGAGTGCTTCTATGGTTCGTTCTCCATCATCTAACACCGTAATAGCCCAGGGCTCTTTTGTCTTAGCACTGATCCGTCGCGAAACCGATTGCAGCAACCCTGCAATGCGTATTTCCTTATTGTCAGGAGCGTCGTCAATCTTCGACAAACTAAAGGTCTGAAGATCACGAACAATCCGTTTAAAGCGAGTAAGGGGATGACCGGTCATGTAAACGCCTAAAAGCTCCCGTTCATAGCCGAGACACTCTTTTTCTGCCCACGCAGGGCAATCCGGGAGAAACGAGCGATCTGCAGAACCCGCTGCCTTGGAGTCCATCATGTCAAAGAGACTCCCCTGCCCGCTGCTCTTCTCGCTTAAAGTTTCCTGAGCACGGGACAAGGCCATATCGATATTCGCGTGTAGCCGTGCACGATGCAGTCCAAAACAGTCCATGGCGCCACATTTAATCAAGGCCTCAAGCACGCGCTTATTCACGGCTGAGGAGTCTACACGCGAGCAAAAATCAGCAAGATCCGTATAGGGTCCGTTGGCTTGCCTCTCCCGCATAATTGCCTCCCCTGCCCCTGCCCCAACGCTCTTGATACCCGCAAGACCAAAACGTACATTGCCCGCTTCTGAACTGAATCGGTCTAAGCTGTTATTCACATCCGGTGGCAACACCTTTAATCCCATGGCATCCGCCTCAGCAACAAACCCAGGCAGCTTATCAAAGTTGCCGATTTCAGAAGAAATTTGCGCGCAAATAAATTCAACGGGATAGTTGGCCTTCATGTAGGCCGTCTGATAGGTTACAATTCCATACGCCGCCGCATGGGCCTTGTTAAAACCATATCCTGCAAACTTTTCAATGTTGTCAAAGATCTGCCCTGCTTGCGCTTCCGGAATCTTGTTCGTCTTCATGCACCCATCGATAAAGCCCTTGCGCTCCTTGGCCATCTTTTCCAGCTCCTTCTTGCCCATGGCGCGGCGCAGCAAGTCGGCACGTCCGAGGGAATATCCGGCTAAGGCTTGCGCTGCACGCTGGACCTGCTCCTGATAAACCATGACGCCATATGTCTCCTTGAGGAAGGGTTCCAGGAGCGGATGGTCATACTCGATTTTTTCCTGTCCCTTTTTGCGCTTCACAAACAAGGGAATCTGATCCATCGGTCCTGGGCGATAGAGTGCGATAATAGCGATAATTTCTTCGATCTTTGTCGGTTGCAACTCCGTCAGGACTTTCTGCATTCCGCCGGATTCAAGCTGAAAGACCCCTACAGTGTCGGCTTTCTGAAAAAGCTTAAAGGTCTTCTCATCATCAAGCGGAAGATTCTCAAGATCAATGTCCACGTTATGGATCAGCTTGACCAGCTCCGTTGCTTCCTTCAAAACCGTCAGCGTCTTGAGTCCCAAAAAGTCCATCTTCAGCAGGCCGCAAAGCTCAAGCGGGTCTTTGGCGTACTGGGTAATCACCTCGCCCTCTTTGTCACGCGCCAAAGGCACGAGCTCAATCAGAGGCTTATCACCGATCACCACGCCAGCAGCATGGACACCGACGTTTCTGAAAAGGCCTTCGAGCACCTCCGCATAACGCATGATCTCACGAAGACTTGGATCGATCTGGCACGCAGCCGAAAATTCGGGATTCTCAGCCTGAGCTTTTGCCAAGGTTATTTTAGGATCTTCGGGAATCATTTTCGCATACTGATTTGCCTGTGACAACGGTATCTCAAGGACACGTGCAATGTCACGGATCGTTGTTTTGGCGCCTAATTGTCCAAAGGTTACAATTTGCGCTACGCGGTCCTTGCCGTACTTCTGTTTGACATATTCGATCACCTTGCCACGATTGGTCTGGCAAAAGTCAATATCGAAGTCAGGAGGTGAAACACGATCCGGATTCAAAAAACGTTCAAAGATCAGGTCAAAACGCAACGGGTCCAGCTGGGTGATTCCCAGCGAGTAAGCCAGCAACGAGCCAGCACCTGAACCACGTCCAGGCCCCACCGGCACGCCATTCGTTCGAGACCAGGTGATAAAGTCTGCAACCACAAGAAAGTAGTTAACAAAGCCGGTCTTCTGAATAACACCGACCTCGTAATTGAAACGCTCGACGACCTCCATCTCTTGAGGTGTCGTCGGATTATCAAAATCAAAGTGATAGTGTTTCTTGATGCCCTGCTTTCCTAAGTGCCGGAGATACTCCACACAATCCGAAAAACCCTCGGGAAACTCATACGTCGGGAAATGCAAATCCTCCGCCTTGCCTTGCGAGAAAACGAGTTCAAGGTTGCAACGGTCCGCGATCTCCTGCGTCAGATCAAAAGATTCGACATCATTCGGAAAACGTTTCTCCAGCTCCTCCCTCGATTTGAAGTAGAATTCGTCCGAGCCATACTTCATGCGTTTGGGATCACTCATCACCGTGGAGGTCTGAATGCAGAGCATGATCTCATGAGCACGCGCATGGCTCTGTTGAAGGTAATGAACATCGTTGGTGATGACGGTGCGAATGCCAAGTTTTTTTCCGAGGGCGCGAAGCCCTTCATTCATGGGTTTCTGCTCGGCAAGACCATGATCCTGTAACTCGAGAAAGAAATTATCTTTGCCAAAAATATCGCAATATTCGAGTGCGGCAGCCTCGGCCACGTCGAAGTGGCCTTCACTGAGATTCAAATTGACCTCACCTTGCAAACAGGCTGACAAACAGATCAGTCCGCCCGAGTAACGTCGCAAGGTCTCTTTATCAATACGTGCTTTATAATAAAAACCTTCGGTATGGGCGATCGTGTTGATCTTTGAAAGGTTGGTATAGCCCTCGAGATTGGTGGCGAGTAAGATCAGATGATGATAGGGTACATTCGGATCCCTCAACGTGCGAGGGGCTTTGGCATTAATATAGATTTCGCAACCGATAATCGGTTTAATGCCCCCATCCTTGCACGTCTTATAAAAATCAATCGCCCCATACATGACACCATGATCTGTCATGGCCAGCGCGGTCATCCCCAAATCTTTGGCGCGTGACACCAATTGCTTAATGTGGCAGGCACCATCCAACATACTATACTTCGTATGCAGATGAAGATGGACAAAGGGCTTTGGCATATTATTCCAGCATCGAGGCACCTGAACTTGCATTACCCACCATTAGGGCATAGCGTTTGAGCCAGCCTGACGTTGTACGGGGTTTCCATGCAGGTGCCGCGGCACGGCGACGGGCAATCTCCGCCTCATCTAAAACAGCTTGCAGGGTCCGGTTCGGGAT
>CAYWNP010000051.1:0-17193 GCA_964459675.1 uncultured Akkermansia sp.
GACGATCTGCACCACGGAAAAGCCCTTGGCCTTGCGGTCGGCGGTGAGTTCCTGAAAACCCTCCCACGTCATACGCTTGCAGAGGTTTTTCCACCAGGTGTCGCCCAGCCAGAAGAACGGCGTGCCATCCGCGTGCTCGAAGTGACGCTTGTCCGTGCTGACCCGAAGAAAGCCGTGCTTCAGCAGCGGGTTGTCGCCCGTGTAGGCCGCGACCGAGAGCGTCTGCTCTTTCCCATTGAGTCCATCGTTCGCCTTGTCCGTGCATTCGACTCGAAATGTGTATTTCCCCTGCAAAGGAGGCGCGAACCTGACAGTCCACTTCTTGTCGCCTGCCCAGAAGGCGGGAACCTTCCACTGCTTCTCGCCCTGCTTGAAGACGACATCGACCTCCACCTCCGTGAAGGCGTTCGAGTACGCCTTCGCGCTTTCGTAGGAGGTTTCGAACACCTCCCACTGCGCCGCGTCTATGGCTTGCACCGCTGACAGCAGGGCCATCAGTGACATTGTGAACTTCTTCATACGTGAACTCCTTTTGTTGTTGCTGTAAAATTTCAGTTTCTCGGCCAGACCTTGATCTCTGCTTTGACAGCTCTCTACTTTATATCGGCATAGTGCTTCCACTCATGCCCGATAAAAGCCCTGTCAACAGCCCCACCGTGAACAAGAATCCTGTATTTCAACTCCAGCACCTTACCCTTTTCCAGCACAAGCGGTTCATCGAACAGAACGGCAGGACTGAAGTACGGCATTTCTTGGGCAACATACCAGGACGACGGCTGTCTCACATTCGCAGGATGACTGAAAATCGCCACGCCTCCGCGACCCTCAGCGAATTTGCCGCTGACGTTTACCCACTCGGATTTTTTGCCATGTATGGCTGCACCCTCACGCCCTTCGCTGTCAACAAACGTCCACCCCAGGGTCTCTTTCGCCATGCGCAGCGACAATCCGGCGTACCCTCCGTACGCCACGCCATTCGTCTGCCCAGGAATTGGAGTTCTCCCCAACACCACAGTGCTCGCCGCAGCAACAAAACGTGATACCCAGTCAATCCGGTAACAGCCATCAGCCTGCGGCGCACTCACCTCGATAACTCTCTTCTCCGACAGCACTTCCTCCTTTTCCGGCGGATGACAACTCAACGTCATTTCAATCCTGGCTGAAAAATCCGACGAGGTTTTTACCTTAACCCAGGTCAACTCCGTGCGCCCCGCCGACAAGCCCGTCTTACCGTCCTCTTCCCAGTAATTCAAGCCGTCAATATACTTCCAGGAGAACCACAAAGCCCTGTGCCACGGATGATCGTCCGGCCTCAGCCACGACAACACCGAACCGTCAACCGTGCTCAGGGGATGGAAGTACGGTTTCCCCTCAGCCTTATCATAATTCAACTGCCATACGACCTTCCCCCTGTTCAGCAACGCAACCGAATTTGTCCCCTGGTGCCACGCATACTCATTCGCCTGAACCGCCGCAGGGACAACCCCCAACCCGGCAAGAACAAGAACACCTATCAGACATGAACAACATCTCTTCATGCTCATCCTCCTGTTAAACATTGAAAATTTGATTAAGCGTGTCTATAACTTCAGCGTTAAGCGTTGGCCGTTGAGCGTTCAATTTCTTAACTCTCAACGTTTAACTTTTAACTCTTAAAGAAGTTCTGGATGCCGTTTCCTGATCAGCGCCTGCTCCTCCTGGGTGAAATCCTTTAAGAACACCGGTGTGTCTTCGGGCCGGCGCTGTTTCTGGTTGATGCGGTTGATCAGGCTCCAGTTCCGGGTCGGTTTGTCAGCCGTGGGATCGGCAGGTTCGCGGGCCGGCAGATCATAACGGGTGAAGTCGATCACCATGCCGGGTTCGTCCTTTTGCCAGTCGCGCAGGATGGCCAGACGGAAATCGGGGTTCATGAACCAGCGGATCTCGAGGTTTGTTTCAGAGCCGCCAATGCCGGTGCCGCGTTGCACAAACGTGTAGTCCAATTTTTTGTTATCCGGGTACTCGCGACGCCAGGCTTCGCCGAACTCCCCCTGTGTGACAACCTGGGCGTCTGGCCAGCGCTGCCGCACGTTCTGGAGCCACTGGGTGAGGCAAGGTAAAACTTCCGGCTTGAGATTCTTGACGAGACTGATCTCCCAGCAGTTGACCACCCAGCCGAAGCCATTGCGCTTAAAGCCTTCGTCAAAGTGATTCGCCGTGACGGCCATCACTTCGGCCATGCCCTTTTCAAGTCCGAGATTGCGATACGACTCGATCGGCCCCACCCCGAGACGGCTGTTGAAGCCGCCCTCAAAACCGAAGCGCCGCGCGCAGAGAAAATCGCAGGTCCAACCGTCGAGGTTCACGCAATCAATGAAGTCGTCCTTCCCCTGCGCCGGCTTGCAGGCATGCTCGCGGCTCGGATAATAGGGATAACTGATCGAACCGTCCCCATCCCCGTTGTCAATGCCGTACTGGCTCCAGATCGTGCCCTGGCAAACATGGATACCCTCCTCTTCCGCGAGATAGCGCAGATTCTCAGCGGACAGGAAACCCGCCACCAGGCTTTTCGGTTTATAACCGCCGCCAACCATGTCGCGTATTTTCAGCAGTGCCTCTTTAATATCCAGGTTGACCTGCGCCCTGGAACTGTACATCGGCGCAAAGTATCCGCCTGGAATAAAGGTGACCTCATCGCCATACGTTTTGTGATAGCCAGTGACCTGTTTGCGGATGGCCACATAATTCGGACGTTCATCATGGAGCGCAAGCCAGGAGAAGGCCCAGGTCACTTTAGCCCCGGGAAACCCTTTGCTGACCGCGTCGCGGAAGGCAGCCACGGTCTCGGGCGTGTGAATTGCAGCTTCGTCCGTGCCTTCGTTCAAGTTGCGCGCCGCCTCGATCTGATTCACGCGGATCACCGTGTTCAACGTGAGGAAACGTCCGCCCTTGACGGTCAGGTTTTTTTCTGAAGGTGGATCGGATTTCACGACCACATAGGTTTTTCCTGCCAGCGCCGTGAATGAAACTGCGGCTGCCGCGCCGATGGCGTTGACGGATTTCACCGTTGCCCCGTCGCACTGAACCTGGATCTCCGCATTTTTATTCCCAGGAAAAACAACGTTGAAGTCACGCTGGAAAGCCGATTTCAACTCCACTGAAGTGTCGGTGGGATAGCTCACCTCCAGTTTCCCGAGTTTCAATTTCCGGCCCTTGGCATGGGGCGGGACCACCATCGTCCGGTAATCCTCCTGAACGCCGTAATGGGCATTCACTACCATGCTCCAGTTGGCGACTCCCCAGCAGTAATCCTTGACTCCCAGGCCACGACCTTCAACACCGTTGTAGCGTTCGTGGGCATGACCGTCATGCTTCCTCACCAACTCCAGCATCTTGTCAGCCATCTCCCTGGCAAGGTCGTAATAGCCATAGCGATTAAGGCCGAGTTGAATCAAATAATTCGTCGGGGGCCATACGTCGCCGCGCCAGAATCCATCCGCTCGGAACGTAGGCTCGTTCATCGCGGAAGTGGTGACCGGATACGTGCTCCAAAACAGTGCCGGATCAATCAACTGCCTGACCAGTTCGGCGGCCTGCTTCTCACTTGCCATGCCGGCAGTCAGGGGAAGAAACCCCTGCAGGGTTCGCACGCGGATCGGCTTGTCGGTATCCCGGTCCAGACTGTAGAAGAACTTCGTTTCCGGATCCCACATCTTCGCGCGGACCGCCTCGGTTCGTTTGGTGAGACGCTGCTCGTATTTTTTCATCATTTCGATGCGTCCGGTTTTTTGGCACATCTCGATCATCGCCCGTTCGGACATGGCCAGAAAACAAGTTTGATCGACACCTTCGATGTTTCCATACCATTCACCCCCTGTATCGCGCGATGGATGCTTTGTTAATTTAAGGCCATCAAGGGGCAACGCGAAATCGAAGGTTTCAAAACGGGCTGTCTGGACCAGGTCTGCGATCGAGCATTTCTTGTAGGCGCCATACTCGATCAGGCCGTCATCATCCACATCGCGCTCCGTGGCATACCACGTCAGGAATGCATCCAGATAGGGCAGGCAGAGATCGAGCAATGCCCGGTCATGGGTTTGGTTATAAACCATCAGACAGCCCCAGGCGAGAATCGGGATTTGGGAGAAACCATCCTGCGGCAGATCCGCCTTGGTCGTACAGGGCACCATGCCATAGCGGACTGACCCTTTGGGCGCTTCCGGATTATTGTCGATCACATTCCAGTAATTCCGGAAGACATCGGACACCAGTTCATTGTCATCCAGCGGCGCCCATGCATTCAGGACAAACATGGTATCCCACAGCAACTGGCATTTGGCGTAGGACTTGTCGCCTGCTCCGGAAATCGAGAAAAACCGGTACGGCAGGCCAGGAAGCGCCGGTTCCCAGAGTTTATCAAATGTGCAATCACTATACAGATCGTGCACCAGCTTGGTCAATTCCGGGTTTTCCGTGGAGACCTGTTTGGGCAGGTTCTCCCTGGCGCGCTGTATACTCTTTTCAGCAAGCGTGTAGGTCCTAGCCTTCCCTTCTGTACCCGTGACGGCAGTCTGAAAGACACCCCCTATCAAGCTCAGGGCCACAGCAACCATCATCAATCTCATGCTCCGTCTGTTCGTTTTCATACGATTCCTTTACTTGATTCTATTCTGGCGGCACTTTTCAGTCATTACGATCTTTCCGTGCTTCGTGTTCACCGTTTCTGAGTATTCTCTGGATCGCATCGGCAAATACACTCGCCATCTTTCTTGCGCCACCGGCATTGGGAAGAGTGCCGTCAGCGGTCAAATCACTCGACACATCGAACCCTTTACACGGGTCCGCCAAAACAACAGGGCACGGACGCGTGGCGTTGGACTGAACATAACGTGAGATCTTCAGATTAACCAGATTGACCACATCCTGCTTACCCGCCACCGGAATGAGGGTCGAAAGCACGATCTTCACGTTTCCGTTTTTAGCACGGAGCGCGTCGACCACCTTCCCGATGTTCTTCACAATCCCGTCGGCCAGTGGCTCAGCGGCAAGCGTACTGGACATGATATCCTCGGTCCCCAGGTTGATCACCGCGACATCCGGCACGTGACTGGCCAGCAAGCGTTGCATATTCTCTGCCAGCCAGGCTGAGTCTTTGCCCCAGTGGCCTTCATGATCCACATCGTATTCATAGTTGCTCGGTTCTGTTTTGTCATCGTTATGTTTCCTCCGGCTCCCTACAAAATCAATCAGATGTCCCTCCCTGCGCAGCATGCCGTCTAGGTAACGTCTGTACGAACTGTTCGAATCAGCGCCTTCAGTCATGGAATCGCCGATCAGCATGATCTTCACAGTATCAAGGGGCGGCGCCTTCATGAATTTCTGAAGGAACGGCTCGATGCCTTTAGCCCAGAGCCGGTACCCCTCCGGTGTCAGATGGGTGCCGTCAGTAAACAGCTGCTTGTTGAACGAGCCGTCGGGCAGCAGAAACGTGTCCTGCAAATCAACAAAGGCCACTTCATTCTCATTGCGAACCAGGGCGGCATTGATGGCGCTGGCTTGCCTGCACGCGGCCCGTTTGGCCTCGTCGGAGACCGGCAGGGTCGCCATCATGATCAGCCGCGTCCCCGGCAGGCGGCGGCGGAAGACCTGGGCAATCGCCCTGATGCCATTGGCGATGTCGGCGGGAGGACAATTTGTCCCCAGGTACCATTTCTCCCTGCCGCCGGCACTTTGAGATACCCCGAGATTATTGATGCCGCACATGAGCACCGCGACTTTAGGATGCTGGCCATCGGCGAAATCCAGATTGCCGCGCGTGACACGGTAAAGCATGACCGGAGTGATATCGCCGGAATTCCCCATGTTGATGGGCTTATACGCAGCGAATTGTTTTTTCCAGATCTCCTTGCCGGTTTCAGGACCCAGCGACCAGGACCAGGTGATGGAATCCCCCAGGAAAATGAGCTGGGTGTTGTGCGCGGCAACCACCTCGCGATTGACCCTCAGGAATTCGCTGTTCCAGTAATCGTCCAGAACCACGGATGGCAGCTTGGTGCTGGGTGAAAGCGGAATATCGTCCCAGAAGTTCGGCGCCCCGGCACAGCCGGACGTCACCTGGCAATCCCCGTCCCCGGCGGCAAGACAAACTGCCGTAAGACAGAAATACAGAATGGCGGCAATCATTTGTTTCATGGTGTGCAACGGGATATGTGCATCTGACTTCATTTCTGCTCCAATAGTGTGATCGGTCGGTAAATAAACGAATCGAAGTACTTTTTGTCCATTTCATAGACATTGATCGGCTCTTTCTCCACATCAAATGTGTCCGGGAGAAGCGTGTAACGTTTCATTTCGCGGATATATGCCGCACACGGCCGGAAGCCCTGCATATCAAACCGCTTGATCTCATCAAGCCTGACTTTGGCCGCCTGAATGTGTGCAAGAACAGCCTGGTAGTCAGTATCGCTCGTAGTTTCAAATATGATCGGATGTTTGAACGGCTTCGGGGCGTGAGCCAGATCAATCGCCACAGGCTTAGGATCACCCGCCTTGCCTTCAGCATACCCGCCTGCTGACTTCGCAAGCGTGGCTTTCAACACAAGGGACTGCGCAGGTTCGGTCAGATTGAAAATATGATGCCGGGAAAACCGGAATACCGGGCGGCACCACCCTTCGAGGTCGCCATGCCCATCACCGCTGTTCACGCTGATGTCGGTCACAAAGCGTGGCAACGTACCAACAGGATGGCAGGCTGCACAGCGACGATTCACTGCATCAGCCGCAGGCTTCGTTGTCGGCCAGCTGTCCGCCATTTCGCGGATCGGCTCATTGTTCCGCCACCAGCCGCCAATCTGGCCTGTGCCGTACGCCGCGTACGTTCCCGAGTAAGGCGTTGCAGAGTCCAGCCAGAGCCTGATCACGGTGCGTTCGCGCTCCGAAAGTTTGGCGTCATGATGGGTGCCATCCAACTTCTTCATCAGTGGAGCAGCGGAACTGAATGCCTCGAAAGGCGCATCGTTCCCTGCCGGCCTGCCGCCAATATTACGCGCGCCCTCCCACTTCAACCCCGCAGTGTCTTTAATCTGGCGATGGAGCATCAGATTGTAGTAGGAAAGCGAATAGGTTGTCCCCCGGGCACCACAAAGATCAACGCCTCCGGCGCGCTTGTCAGGATTATGACAGGATACACAATGACGATCGAGGACTGGCTGAATATCACGCGGGAAATCAATAATTTCCGGTATTCCCGCAAGCGGTGTTATCTTGGAGGGACGGAGCTTATCAGCCAGACGAGCGCTTCCCGTAGGCATCGACATGGTGCGGTCCTCGTGACAGCCAATGCAACTGGCATGTTCACCTGGCATGAGCGTGAAAAAGGAACGCATCTGCTTCACCGAGAGATTGTTTTCATCCAGGGCAGCCAGATAGATGCTGCGACAGGCAGGCACTTCAAAACTGGCAGAGCCATCCGGTTCAACATCTACCGTACCGAGGATACGGTTCAGCGTCCATTTACCGCCATGGGCAAGAGGCGTCGTCCCACCGCCGTGGAAGTTAACCGGCTTCGGCAACTGTTCCATCACGAGCAGTTTCTTTATGGACCCCGGCTTCACATTTTTCATATTACGCCCGATATAAACATTGGACAGGAAAACCGTCCCGTTCGCCTTCGCCGGATCGACGCGGGATGGAATAACAGGCTCGCGACGGCGTGAGGCAATCAGACGTGGTTCATGAACCATCATCGCCGATTTGAAGAGCGTCTTGACGGCACCCGTGTCACTGATGGAAACAATCTCATTTCCACGGGCAGCGAGAAACTCGGCTTCCGACAGCGGGTACGGATCCCGCACCTCTTCCCCCGGAATGGCACGGGTCTGAGATTGGTCATCAGGACCTTTTTTATTCGTATTAAGCATCATCAACCTGCCGACACGCTCATGGGAACCATGATAGCCTGAATCAACGTAGATTACCTTGTCTGACGCAGGCACCGGCTTGGCATCAATGAAAACACCTCCTGGATGCATGTTGCCATAGAAAATTGAAGCAGCGGTTCCATCGGGATTCATCACCCAGAGATGATGAAATGATATAGCATCACGGTCGACATATTCCCAGCGGGTGTAAAGAATGCGCCCATCGGGCAGAACCGCAGGCGTATTTTCCACGACAGCGCCCGAAGAGAGCTGGCGAATGTCGGAGCCATCGCTATTGCACCGGTGAAGAACGGCGACAGGCGCCAGCCAGCAAACCACATAGCGCTTGCACCTCGTGGAACAGAAAGCAATGCCGCCATCAGGAAGATAGGTTGGCTCAACATCATCCCAGTCACCGCCGGTTAACTGCGTAAGCTTACCATCCGCAAGACTGACTTCATAAAGATTGTAATGATGTGTTCCGCCCTTGCGATAGGAGAAGAGCACTTTCTTCCCGTCATAGTGAACCACGGGATCCCGGAAAGCACCTCCGGCATCCTCAATAAGTGTCCTCACCTCTCCGCTCCCCAGATTAAGGATGGCGAGGCGTCCACCATCTGCTCCATGCAGCCAGTAATTCTCATTGCCGCAATCATAGCCGAAATTGGCGTAATAATGTCTTGAATAATCTCTACCAGGATTGCGCTCGGCAAAGAGGATCTCTCTTTCTTTCACAGAGGAATGCGTAGAACCCAATGTTGTCGGTTCCTGGGCCTCGCCAACGGCAGCAACCAGGAACATAAACATGGAGATCGCTATTTGAATGTGCTTCATTTTGTTTTCTCATCGACGCTTTCGTTGATCCAGACCGTCATCGGCCCCTTCTCACGGTTCGCCCAAGCGAAGTAGGGAATCGCGGTCAACGTGACCGGCGTCTTGTTTGCGTCGAGGCCACGAGGGTGGATCACGGTGACTCCACCCAGCAGCGCGGCACGATGCTCGGCGCTCAGCTCGGCAGACCGTGGCAGGCTGAGTTTGAAAAGATCGACGCCTTTGTTATCGACTCCTTCGAGGCAGTAAACGATTGGCCCGCGCATCAGGGCCACCTTGCCTTTGTCGGCCTCGACCTTCTCGTGGGCGTGGACGCGGCGGACCGGCATCGGCAGGTCGAGTGCCACTTCGTCACCGGCCTTCCATGAACGCGCGAGGTGGACGTATCCGTCCTTCCCGGGCTTTGCCTCCACTGTTTCGCCGTTGATCTTCAGGGAGACAGGGGCCGCTTCCGTTGAGGCAAACCGGTAGAGATCGCTGGGAACCGGTTTCCCGAGCGCCCAGCCCGGAATCCGCACGCAGAGGTCAAACTCGGACGGCTTATCCGGCGCGATCGTCAGCTTGATCCTGCCATCCCACGGGTAGTCCGTTTCCTGGCAGATTTTCACCTCCCTGCCGCCGCCGATGTCAATCGTGGCTACGCCTGAGGCGTAGAGGTTGACGAAAATCTTCCCGGCCTTCCGGGCATAGACCAGGCCGCCGACCTGCGGGGTGAAACGGGAGATCGAGGTCGGGCAGCAGGCCAGACCGATCCAGTCGCGACGCTCCGCTCCATCCCGTGCTTCCAGCGGGTTCTGATAGAAGAAACCTTTGCCGGAAAGCGCGAGTCCGGAGATCGCCGAGTTGTAGAGCGTGAGCTCCATGACGTCGACGTATTTGGCGTCGCCGTCCAGCAGGTTCAGGCGATGCTGCCACAGCACGTTTGCCATGTTGGCGCAGGACTCGCAGTAGGTACTGTTCGGCAGCCGGTAGGGATCGCCGAAGCCTTCTTCGTCGTATTGGGCGGTGCCGACGCCGCCGGTGATATAGAATTTGGAGCGCAACACGTCGTCCCACAGTGTGCGGACGGCCTTGGCGTATTCCGGGGCGTCGCTGAAGCGGGCGAGGTCCGTCATGGCGGCATACATGTAGCCGGCGCGCACGGCGTGCCCGACCGCCTCGGTCTGCTCAAGAACCGGCTTGTGGTCCTGCATCTTGCCGTCGCGCTTGCTCCATTTCCGCTTCATCCATTCCGGATTGGTCTCGCCGGGCTTCCGTTCCGGATTCCCCCGGGGTAATACCTCGGTGAACAGCTTTCGCTCGGTGCCGTGGACGTGACCGCGTTCCTCCAGGAGAAACCGGCAGAGGTCTAGGTAACGCTTCTCGCCGGTCGCGCGGTAGAGCTTCACCAGGGCCAGCTCGATCTCCTGGTGGCCATCGACATCGTAGCGCTTGTTAGGACCAAACGTTTTGTCGATGTGGTCGGCGAAACGTTTCGCCGCCTCGAGGGCCTTGGTTTTACCGGTGAGCTGGTGATGTGCCACGGCGAACTCGAAGAAGTGGCCGGCGTTATACATCTCATGGTTGAGCCTCAGGTTGGCCCACTTGTTTTGCGGCTCCTTGGCGATGAAATAGCTGACCATGTACCCATCCTCCGCCTGCGCGGCGAGGATGCGGGCCAGGATGCCCTCGACGCGCTGCAGCAGGGCCGGGTCGTCGCAGTGACCGAGCGTGTAGCAGGCGCCTTCGAGCGCCTTGTGGAGATCGGAGTCGAAGGCGCTGTGACCGACGATCTCACCCTCCTTGGCGCCCTTGGAATCGTTGGAGCCGGGGCCGTGATTTCCGGCGTCTCCCGCCAGCGCCTGGCCGGCCGGGTCGGAGTCTGTCCCGCCCTGTTTCGCGGCAGCGCCTTTCAAGACCCTGGCGGCAATGTCAAAGTTGGCAATGTGTTTGCGATCATCGAGTTTAGCGATCACATGCGGGATGGTCACCTTGTGATGGACGTCGAGGCGCGGACCCCAGAAGCCGCCGCGCAGTTCCACATCTTGCCAGCCGACCTCTTCGAGTCCGTGCAAGGGAGGCTTGAGTTGCGGCGTGGCGACGGGCGGGATGATCGCGCTCGCTGACGTGACGCTGCGGAGCGGCGGATGATCTTTCGCTGCTTCGATGACTTTGATGGCATTTTCGACGGCAAGGAATGTGCTGTCGGGAAACATCCATTCCTTAAGAAGCTCTTTGTAATCGATGATGAGCTGCTTGAGATCCGGGATTATTACCTGAGCGGCTGAACCATACGTTTCGAGTGCCTTCATGATTTCCACCGCGTTGTGACAGCCATATTTGCCTTTCGCAACCAGGGGTGCTGCCCTTATGCCCTCTTGAAAATGGTATTTCGCCAGGACCTTGAATGCGCTCACGCGGACCGACCTGCTGAACATCGTGTCGGCCGGACCATGCGATACGGCGAGTTCAAGGATGTCCGGCGCCAGGGCCTTCACATCCTCCTCCGTCAGCGCGTTGAGTGCGCCTTCCAGCTTGCTCCGGGCCATGCAGTCTGCATTCCTGGAAACAGCCCTGAAGGCGGGATACAGAAGCTTTCTGTCAACACCCTCGATTGAATTTCTCATCAATCCGCCGAACAGGGCATCGGCCAGTTGGCCGTGTGTCAGCTGGACCGGATCATCCCAGACAATCGGTTCAATCGGCTCAGCAGTATCCGCAACAGCCTGCAGCATATCCGGCAGGACTGGCTTTGCCGCAGCACCCATCTTCTTAAGCGCCTCCGCCGCCTTGACTCTCAGCCAGCGGTCCTGATGTTTGAGCAGACGGACAAACACCGGCAGAGCCTCTGTGCTTTTCATGCAACCCAGCGCTTCGCAGGCACCCTGGCGCCTGTTTGCATGATCGCCCTCAGCCATTTTGATCAGCGCGGGAATCTCATGCTTTGCCTCCGGCCTCTTCGCCAATTCCTCGGCAGCCCACCCGCGGACGATCGGCGACCAGTCATCCAGCGCCGCGACCAGCTGATGATAGGTCATCTTCGAGCGTTCCAGATCGAAACGGCCCGACGCAATGGCCTGGCTGACCTCCTTCCTGGAAAGCCAGTCCGCCTTCTTTGACGCTTTACCGTTGATATGGAGTTTCTTCAGCGGTATGGCATAAGCCAGCACATACGTGGCATTCGGGCTGAGTCCATTATAACTGCTCTTCCCGTAATACGAGTTGTCATCCGTCCTGCCGGGGCCATACTGCTCAGCGCCATCATACGTGAAGGTTCCATCGCAACGCCTTACTAGGTCAAGATGCCACTGCGCCTCTTTCATAAACGCGGCGAGCGCCTCCGGCCCGCCGACATTGGCGCCCATGGCGCTCCACAGGTAGCTGAACCCCTGCCCCGTATGCCCGTATTCACGGTTTGGATAGGCTGCGGTGGACATTCTCGCGAAGAACCGGGCTGCGTCACGCTGATCACCCGAAACATCGAACAACACCGCGGCAAGCGCATTCTTGCCGTTGTTCTCGTGATACGGCCAGGGCATGTGCTCACCGTAAGGGATCGCCCCCTTGTCCACAAAATAGCCATAAAATTTTGCTGATCTGTCGATCGCTGGCAGAACCTCCGGATCATCCACGCCGCACTTATGCCCCATGACAATCCCAAGGCTGGCGATTAACCCGGCCTGGTTCACAGGGCCATAAGGAGGAATGGAGCCATGCAACTTTCCATCCCGTGTCAGGTCCGAGATCCCGTGACCGAAGGTGCCATAGACCCCCTGCCCCTTGGCAAGTGCGACCGTATACTCCTGGACGGCATGCAGGACGTCCTTGTCTCCGGTGAGGAGGTAGTATTCGCTGAGAAAGACGAGCTTGTATCCCCAGTCCCAGGCGACCATCCCCGGCCCCCGTTCCAGCTTCAGCGTCGCCGGCCCGATCGCCCGGGCAAACGCCTGGACCTTGGGCAGATAGTCCGGATTGCCGGTAGCCAGCAGTGCCAGCCCGCTGATCGCGCCCCAGAGGTTATTTTCAAGCGGCTCCCTTTCCAGTGCCTTGCAGGCCTCAGCCAAAATCAGCTTGGACTTCGGGCAGTTATAGGGCGCAGTCACGCTGTAAGAACCCATGACCCTCAGCTTGAGTTCGACGTTCTCAGTCTTGCCGTCCCTGAAGCGAAGCAGCTTCAGCACGCCCCTGTTCTCGCTCTTCTCAGCCTCAGTAATCGCCCGGCCGATAGCCTTGCGGGCATCGTCATCAAAGGGTTTGCCATTCACGCCGAGGATCACGTCGTTGACCTCCAGGACGCCGGACGCGGGGGAATTCGTTCCGACGTGCGTAACGAGGATCTGGCGGCTCGCTTTCGTGGTGCGTCCCTGTGAGGCATCAAGGTTGCTGGCAGCCCGCGTATAGATCCACCCGCGCAGTCCCGTAGGACCGAGGTTATAGGTCCGTGTGCGGTCAACCGAGTTGCTCTTTGTAAGATCGGGTGGATTCGCGAAGAGCGAACTGGCAGAGAGCACGGCCATGACGATGATGCGGGATGCGAGGTGGGTGGGTGTTTTTTTCATAACGATATTTTTTATTTCTGTAAAGACATCAAGGCTTCAGCAAAAGCATTCCCCATCAATGCGAAAGTCTTCGCGCAACCGAGGTAATGATAGCCGGCATTCGATGCCCCGCGTTTCCACAAGGCGACTTCTGCAGGGCTGATGAGATCAGCTTCGAACTTCTTCATGAACTCGTTCTTTTGCTCGTTGGTCATTTTGCCTTCGGCATTGACGTAATCCTTGTGCTTCGAGTCGAGCAAGGAGCGCATTTGGCCGATCTTCGGACGCTTCGCGTCGATGTCGGCCAGCTCATCCGCCCAAAACGGTGCGGTCTGCACGGCGGCGACATTGCCCTTGAACTCGGGCATGTCGGCTGGAGCCGCCATCGCCTTGCGGAACCCCACCGTGGCGATGGATTGCTCCCTGAGTCCGCCCACGCCCATCACGCCGATCACGAACGGCATCTTCGGCGCGTTGAGCTCCTTCCGCACATCGCGGATGAAATGAGCAAGCAACTCCGAATACAAGGCATAGCCATCCGGTTGGTGACGCCTCGGATACGTTATGCTGTCGACCGCGTCATTCCAGCCCTGGAGCCACGCGAATCCGGCGATCTCGTAACCCTGCGCAGGATCATAATTCGGAATAACCTGCTTCGGATCCGCCAGCACCTTTTTCACGTGCTCGATCATCAGGCGGTAATACACACCCGTGGCTACGGCCTTTTCAGCAGCGAATTTGGGCCGATCCTCGGCTTTGGGAATGCCGTGGGCACCCTGTGGATGCTTGTCCCAAGACTCCTGAGTTTCCTTTGGCAACACGTAGGGTCCGGCACTGGGCGGGCGGAAATCGGTGTTGAGAGACTTGCCACCCCACGCCGTCTTGATGATGAGTACCGGCTCCGTGAACGCTGCATCCATGGCGAGGCCGAAGGTGAATTCCGGTCCGATGTTGACCCCGGGTTTGGTACGATCCTGCCCCCACATCGAGCCGTATCCCGAGGTGAGTTTGCCAGTGAGGGTGAAGTTGTCGTTACCAACACCCGTGAGACAGGAAATCCACGCGCCTTCGCAAACGGTCGACTTCCCGTCAGCACCACGCATCGTCTTCAGCAGCGGCGCGGTGGCCGGGTCGTCGCCGATGTAATCAAAGGTATTGACATTCGCCGGCCCCTCCATGTTCGACTGCCCGGCCAGAATGAAGACCTTGATCGGTCCCTTGCGCTTTTCAGACGACTTGGCTGCCTCTGCCTGTTGGACCATCACCGCACCCGCCATCAAGGACACTGCTACCATACATTTCATCGTGTTTCTCATTGTTTCCCCCTTTAACTTTTTCCTACCCTTTTAAAATACAATCATGAGCATCCCGTATGTTCCCCCGGAAACACTCCAGCACCCGTAATTGGGTGCATACTATCTCACATTTCATAAAAGCTTTCATGTCAGCAAAACTGTCTACACGCGGCGGAGAGGAAAGAACCCAGTCTTGGCATCCTTTGACAACGCGATCAACCGGGCCACCTGTTCCGAGCAGAAGATGAGCATCTCACTCCCCTCCTTCGCCAATTCCGCATCGCTTACGGGGCGCTGCAGCGCCGTGAAGACCGCGTCAATCCCCATCCGGTACACCCGGTGCACGCCGGGTCCGGCGGATCCGCAAATGGCAATCACAGGCAGTCCGAGTTTTCGCGCCGTCCGGGCAACCCCGACCGGTGTTTTCCCGCGCGCCGTCTGGCCGTCAATCCGGCCCTCGCCCGTGATGACCAGATCGCACCCCGCCAAACGTTCCTCAAGCCTGACCGTCCGCATCACCAGATCCACACCGGAGCGCATCTGCGCGTTGCAGAACGCCAGCAGCGGCACGGCCATGCCGCCCGCCGCTCCGGCCCCGGCGTGCCGGGCCCAGTCTTGCCCGCTGGCCTTCCGCACAACCTCACCTAAGCGTTGCAAGCCGGTGTCCAACTGCCGGACCATCGCAGGCGTCGCCCCCTTCTGGGGACCATAAATCCGGGCCGCGCCGTTCCGCCCGCAAAGCGGGTTCGTGACGTCGCAGGCGATCTCGATACGCACACCGAGCAGTTCAGGCATAAGACCTGAGAGATCAATCCGGCAGAGCCGCTGAAGAGCGCCGCCACCCGCACCGATAACCCGACCGCGTGCGTCCAGGAACCGGATACCGAGTGCCTGCGCCAGACCCATCCCTCCATCGACGGTGGCGCTGCCCCCCAGGCCCAGCACGATCGTTTCCGCGCCACGCAAAACAGCATGCCTGATCAACTCACCGGTGCCGCGGCTGGTGGTCAGCAACGGATTGCGCTCGTGCGGCTGCAGCAGCGGCAAGCCGCTGGCCGACGCCGCTTCGATCACCGCCGTACGCTCGTCGTCGATCAGCCCGTATTCCGCCCGAATACGACGCTCCAGCGGATCGGTTGCCGCAGCCTTCACTAAACGCCCTCCGGACGCCGCGACGACCGCGCGCACAGTTCCCTCGCCGCCGTCGGCCATGGGAATCTTCACGATGGAGACGCGCCGCCCATAGACCCGCCGGAATCCGGCCTCCATGCAGTCGGCAACCTCTTCCGCGGTCAGGCTGCCCTTGAACGAATCAGGGGCAAGGGCGATGTTCAAGGCTCGACAGGCACGGCTGGGAGCTATCATGGCACCTCCTGTTGGCAACCCGGCCGAAACGCGCGGGCTCGTTCGCCGAGTGTCACCAGGCGTTGGAAGTCCGCGCCGGGCGGCGTGGTGTCCGAGATGCCCAGGACCTGCCGGTCGCCCGTGCCGAGCTGGCCGAAGAATTCGTCCACGTAAGCCTCGAACGCCCGCTCCGACATCGACTCGGGCAAGAGCGCCACGGACGGAAACCCGCCCAGGATGGAAATACGACTGCCGAAATGCTCCCGTACCTGGCGCAGGTTTAACCGCGTCATCGGAGCCGGGCAGATGGAGTCGGCGATATCCATGCCGCTGTCCAGAAAACTGTCAAGCAAGCCGGTATTCTCGCCGTCGGGATGCGTCAGCAGCAGCTTGCCGCGGGGGTGGAGCAGGTCGGCAAACTTCCGCAACCACGGCTTGATGTGCTCCTCGAAGAACGGCGGGTAAGTGATCGCGGCATCGAAGTTCGCGCCAAAGAGAAAAATATCCGCGGCACTATCCGCGACCGTTGTGAAGACCCGTTCGTAATATCTGCCGATACTCGTCGCGCAGGCGGCCAGCTCGTCGGGGTGGTCGGCCAGCTCATAGAAGAACTGGTCAAAAGGCATCAGTTCGCGCAACAGCAAGTGCATCGGCGAGCCGGCAAGGCTGACGAACCCCACGGCGCAGCCGCGTTCACCAACCTCCGCCGCAAACCGTGCGTAGCCCTCGGCGTTGGGCGTGACGCGGGCGTTGTCGAAGAGCCAGGCGACCGCGGCATAGTCAGCGGGTTCCTTGATGGCGTGCTCCTGGATGTGCGAGATCGTGATCCCCGCCCGCCGCATGGCCTCGTCATGCCGGACACGGGTGCGAATCGTCCCCCTGGGCGTGCGGTAAGTAACACACGTATCGTCGCCGACAACATCCATCGTGACATCCACGTTCTCGAAGACCGTGGCATAAGGCATGGTTGACAGGTTGTAGACGCCCAGCGCGCGGTGGCATTCGTCAGCGGGGCTGCGTACGTTCTTGAACTGGGGTATCACGGCGTGGAAACCCCAGTCCAAGGCATCGGTGATCTCGTAAAGGGATGCCTGTTGGAACGGCGCGGGCAACGTGCCGGCGCGCTTGTGCGCATTGTACCAGAGATCCAGCCGCGGCACCCACGGCAGCCTGTCCACAATCTCTCCCTTCAATGCCGCCAGCATGCGTTGGCGATGTGTCAAAGTTGCCATCGACTATTCACCTTTCCGGGCTCACTTGGACTTGGTCGTCGTATTGTCTTCCTTTGGGGCGGAGCCGATTCTCCTG
>CAYWNP010000052.1:0-16938 GCA_964459675.1 uncultured Akkermansia sp.
TCCGGCGGCTCAACATATTGGAAGCCACGGTTTGCAGGCACCTGCACACCTGGCACACCATAATATCGAGCCGAGGCGGCATCGGTAATTCCCGACCAGAGATACACCATATTTGGGACCGCCGAATCCCAGTCATAATCTTTGCAACATTGGATGACCGCCTCAAAGGCACTGGAATAGTCCTGTGTCAGTTGCTGGCAGTCAAAGCCCGCATGGACACCCGTGAACTCCGCCGCAAAGGGACGTATCGGAATCATGTCCGGCTTGCGATTATTCAGCGCCGTGATATAGCGACGGAGCCTTATCTGATATTTTTCTTCGAGTGTCATTGTTTCTTACCTGTCAGTTTCTTCCATGCATCCATGGAACGTTTCAGATGTTCGGCTTCCGGCAATTTGATGCCGAAACACTGAAGGCCGACCATGCCTGGATATTTAATTTCATCCAATGTCTGGAGCAACTGGGCATTGTCAAAGTTCCCCACATCCAAAGGACAAATGAGATTATTCCATCCCTTCAACTCCACAGTGGCTCCATTGGTACCGACCATAAAGAGCTTTTCTGGATTCGCCTTCAGCAACGGGCGATAATCCTTGGCTCCCTCCATGTGAAGCCAATGGCAGACAATAAAGCAATATCCGACGTTTGGAAGATTGACCTTGTTGACGATCTCAATCGCGAAGGGGACAGACTCGCAATAGGTCTTGATGTGGTTGTAGATCGCAATGCGTACCTGATACTTTGCCGCGAGATCCCCTACCTCCTTTAGCAACTTCACGGTCGGCTCCACACCTTCTGGCGCCCCAGCCGGATAGCCGGTTAGCGCAAATTCAATCACGGTTTCACGGCCTTTCAGCGGTTTCAAAAAAGCCTCGAACTTCTCCATGGGAAAAGGCTTACGGATATCGTGATCGATATAAGCCTTGCCGATCACCATCTTGGCGTCATCCGCAGCCTTGATACGCTTGTCCAGCTCCGGCCCGGCCACAAAGGGAATTTCACAGCCGTCATAGCCCAACGCCTTCAGCTCTGCTGGCGAAGACTTCACGCAGTAAGGAAAGAATTTCGGCGCCGAATAGGCAGAGAGCGTGAGTGCACTAAAGGCAAATAGCACGGTGATCAATTTCATGATTTGTTTTCTTTCGATTGAACGCGTAATAACAATCCCAACGTTATTTTTTTCGAGTGGGCTACCTGCCCCAACACACGCGAAGGGATGATCACAGGCATTGCGATCATTGCAGTGGTTACTTGAAGAAAGGCTCGCCGGGAAAGGGTCATAAACTACCTCAGTGTGAAATTCTTTTAATTTAAGCAGAAAAGCGAAATTTCTGCTTGTAAGATCATGCCTATTATTTGTAAAATGCGGACATTAGCACTACAAAGGACAGAAATATGAATACAAAAATGATCCAAGAGGGGTTTTTAAAAGCGACGGGGAGCAATATTCATCATTTTAAAGCCTTATTCGATTTAATCCCTGATGTTGCCTTTTTCATGAAAGACACGGAGAGCCGGTTTGTGATGAACAATCGACGCGCCTGTGAGTTTTGTCGTGTCAAACAGGAGAGTGAAACGTATGGGAAGACCGACCATGATTTTTTCACCAAAGAGCAAGCAGACGAGTATATACGGGGCGATCAGGAGGTCATGCGTACTGGCAAACCGATTATCAATGAAATATGCGCGGCGCCGGGCGTGACCGATCAACTGATTGTGTATAGCAAAGTTCCTGTCTATAACAGCAAGAAAAAAATCATCGGTGTTGCAGGGATTCATCGTATTATTGACGGCTTACGCGATATGCCGCAGTGGCAGGGACGCTTTGCGCAGTGTGTTACCTACATCCATAAAAACTATAGTAAGCCGATTCGGACCGAACATTTGGCAAAGATGGCAGGGGTCTCCAAACGTCAACTTGACCGCCGTTTTATTCGTCTCTTCAATGCAAATCCCAATGAATATTTGCAACGCGTGCGCATTCATGCTGCGCGGGAACTCTTGGAAAAGTCAGATCGTACCATTACCGATATTGCGCAATCCTGTGGGTTCTACGACCACAGCCATTTCACAAAGACCTTTAAACTCATCATGTCCTGCACCCCCTTCAGCTACCGTAAAAGCCATCGGAGTAAAGACTAAATGACCCATTGCCTTTTGGCCCACATTCGTCTATGATGATGCGCAATGAATTCAAGACGTGAAGCTATTTTCGTTCTCACCCGCTGGCTGGCAACCCGCGACTTCCCAGACCGCATGATCAGTGACCACCCTGACCATGCCTTTATCATGGACATGGTCTATACCACGATCCGTCGTTACCGCTCCCTCACCTGGGTGCTTGAACAGGTCGTCAAAAAGATGCCCAAAGGCGAAACCGAGGCGGCTCTCCTCCTGGGCGCGGCGCAAGTCCTTTATATGCCGGATGTCGCGGATTACGCGGCAGTCAATGAAACCGTCGAAGCCGCCAAGCTCACCTCCAAACAAACCGCTGGCCTCGTCAATGGTGTGCTTCGTAACATCTTGCGTAACCTTGAGGCGACACGCAAAGCCCTCTCCGAGCAGTCCATCGGCATCCGCATGTCCCATCCCGATGCCTTGATCACCCGTTGGCAGGAGCGCTTTGAAGAGCCTGAAATCATCGCCTTGTGCGAGTGGAACAATAACCCGCCCGAGACTTTTCTCGCCTGGCCCCCGGGCGCAGAAAAACCCTTTACACCCCTCCCCCATGGTACGCGGATCGAAGCGGTGCCTGGCTATGCAGAGGGCCGTTTCATTGTCCAGGATCCTGCGACAGATGCCGCGATCAGCCTGATGAACATCCAGCCCAACCTGCGCATCCTGGACGCCTGTGCAGCCCCAGGTGGCAAGAGCATCCAGATTGCTTGGCGCATGCAGGGAGGCTCCCTAGTTGCCATGGATATGTATGAGGATCGTCTTCAGACTGTGCGAGCGAATCTTGCGCGAACCAAGCTGCCGAACGTAACCGTGGCGCAAGGGGACTTGGTCCAAGATGCTGCGCGGATACAAGCTGCGTATGGACTCTTTGATCGTATTCTTTTAGATGTCCCCTGCTCGAACACGGGCGTCTTACGTCGCCGTCCAGATGCCCGCTGGCGCTGGAGCACCAAGCGGATGAAGAAACTCTGCGAGACGCAGGCGAAGCTTTTAGAGGCCGCCTTAGCGCTACTCGCCCCAGGCGGACGCATCGTCTATTCAACCTGTAGTCTAGAACCTGAAGAGAACCGTAAGCAGATCGCCCTCTTGCGCAAAGCGCATCCCGAGGTCGAATGTGTCGGCGTCGAAGAACGCATTCCCACGCGAAGCCAGACCGACGGCGCCTTCGCCTGTGCCCTCGAACGGACTGCGCAGTAAGGACACAAGTGTACCGCCTGCAGAAAAAAAGAAGCAAAGTTTTCCCGTCCGGCAGCTGCCGGACGCTGAGGCGCAGAGTCAATTTCGTATTTTTCGCCTATTTCAGACGCTAAAAAATAAAGTTTCAACGACCCAGCCCGGCAATAGCCTTTTTCCTGATGCCATAGCCCTTGGCAATCGTTGGCCACTGGGCGACAGCGTCACTGACATGGCCATAGAGTTCCTTCATTCTGGCTTCTTTCATGCCGACTCCTTGACCGACATCGAACAGTTCTTTCCTGCCAGGATTCTTTCCCTCGCCTGCCACCGTTGTTGTATGTTCTCCTCCCGGCCCCTCGGTATAGGTCAAGTCAAAACCGGGAGACAATCTCCACCCCTTTGTGGGACAGTAGAGGAAGGCGAAATTTTTTGAGTGGTCATCCCGATTATGAGCCAGCACATTAAAGACCATCAATCTAAAAAGCTTCTCTGTCTCCTCCTGATCGTTGGTCAACAGACGCAGCGCTTTAAAAATATCCTGATAATCCAACGAAGGTATTCGGAAATCGGCTCCGATTAAATTTGCAAGACTGTGCATGTGAATGCGCCGCTCCCCGTCACGATCAAAACGCTTCACACTGAAAAAACGCCCCTCTTTTACTTCAAGGATACGATGAGCCGGAAAATCAATGCCCGCCTTTTGCGCCATGTCGGCATACGCCGCCTCAATCAACCCGGTCTCCGGCGAATCGGTTTTTGCAAAAAACTTCACCATCCATGCTTCATAACCAGGAGGGTATGGTTCAGATCCCGTGAACACCGTCTCACCTTTAATCCCGACAAGCACCTTCGGACGTGCTCCACCAGGTGATCCTCCGGCTCTTAGAAGTTCCGGAAGCACCATTTTTGTTTCCCCTTCAAACACATCCTGAGCTTCCTGTGCTAAACGGCCCAAGGCAAATCCCTTTCCAGCATCTGCATGAGGCAACTCACGTGGCGGATGAAAGACAAGTGCTCCCATCGCATGATCACCCATCCATGCCAAACGATCGAGTGCCGTAAATTCCGCCGGATTCGCACCCTGTTGCCTGATAAAGCGATCCATCAATAATCGTCCCCAGCCATCCGGTAGAGCATCATCAAAGACACCCGGCAAAGCAGTAAATTCTTGCACACCGGGAACCATGGTCAATTTAAAGGGCGAAAGCTGAAATCCATCACTCAAAAACGACGGTGCAAATTCAAAATAAAAACGATTGCGGTCCTCACCCAGCTGCCCAACCCGCTTTTCTTCACCTGCTTTAGGCGCGTAGAGTACATCGATTTTTTTCATGACGGTCTCCCCTCTCATGTACGCCCTCTCTTACGTTTAGGCCCTTCCAGTCGTTTTTCCAGCTCGGCCATGGTTCGCGCACGTGCGGGCTCCAGAAGATGATCCAATTCCGTGAGTCGCCCCACGGCGAACACGGTTCTCAGAAACAATTCCAACGAAGCTTGGCCCGTGCGTTCAAAGCGTTTCAATGATGCCTCTGACACCCCGGCGCGTTTCGCTAAGGTCGCCCGCTTATACCCAGCATCAAGCCGTAGACCCTTGAGTCGTTCTGCCAAACGACGTGCACACTCTTCCGGCAAGAGATCCTCTAGACTTTTCATAATGGTTAAATAATAGTCCTTTATGATCAAATATGCAATAATAAAGATAATATTTGATCTGTTATTTTGAAAAGACTACTGTTCTCTTCTGAGTTTTTCTTTCTCTGCGCTCTTTGTGTTCTCTGTGGTTAAATATATCTACTCTTGAGACTTAAAACAGCACATCCAAGAAGCGTTCAGCGACGATATCGCCTTCGGGCGGGGAGATCGCGAGATCGGGGCTGACCTCAATCACGGTGGTGCGTTTGCTCACAGGATCAATCAAGAAGTCAATACCGACTAAGGGCAACTTCAGCGCTTTTGCAATACGTTGCGACAGCTGAAGGGCGCGACGTGGAACGCGGTCCGTGACCACATCCACAGTCCCCCCGGTATGATAGTTGTTCGTCAGACGTACACGGACAGATTCACCTGCACGCGGAACATCGTCCGGCGTCCGCTTCAGCTCCGCTAAATTACGACGGGTCTCCGCATTCCACGGAATCTGGTTGCTGGGATCACTCTTCCGGCGTTGCGCATTCTGTCGCAGGATCAACTGGCGCAGGGTCGAGCGTCCGTCGCCTGTCACACAAGCCGGTGAACGCTGGATCGCGGCAGCAAGTTCGCCACCGGCCAGGATCACACGAAGGTCGTCGCCAGGGACCGTCTCTTGCAAAACCACATCCGCCTCGTAGCGACGTGCAAAACGAATGGCGGCGTGCAGTTCATCCGCGGTCCGCACCGCCATGGAGATCCCGCGTCCGCCCCATTGCATGCAGGGTTTCACCACGATGGGCGCATATTGTTTCAAAAAGGCGAGCGCCGCCTCGGGATGAGCGTCCTCATAGGCGAGCTGGGCAGGCACAGGGATGCGTTGACACGTCAGCCAGGCATGGCAGGCGCGCTTGTTGTTGATCAGATGATAAGTCGCCGCACCGACACGATCGGTCAGGGCATTGAAACAACGAATAGTCTTTCCGTTCTTTGTAAGATCAAAGATGGGCAGGTCAGGATCAGGATTGATCATCGTGACCTTAATCCCGCGACGCTTGGCGGCATCAGTCAAGGTTGTTGTATAGGGTGTCAGCTTCATGCGTTTTGATAGCGTCGTTCCACGCGGTTTCCAAACGAGCAAATGATCTCATACGGATGGGTTCCTTTGAGTCGCGCCCACTCCTCGACATGAATAGCCTTATCACCCTCGCCGCCGAGACAGATGACCTCATCGCCGATCTGCGCAGCGTCAAGCTTTTCAAGGGAGACGACGGTATAGTCCATGGAGATACGCCCGAGGACAGGACAGGGCACGCCTCTGATCAGCATATAGCCCTTGTTGGAGAGCGCCAGCGGAAGGCCATCCGCATAGCCGGCGGAGATGACCCCGACACGCGTATCCCGCTTCAAGACACAGGTGTGCCCGTAACCAATGCCTGTGCCAGCAGGCAAGTCACGGATCGCGGTCAAGCGCGTCTTGAGCGTCAGGATCGGATCCAGATGCAAGGCTCGATGTCCGGCTGTATCAAAGGAGCCATGGAGATTGATCCCGGTGCGGATCACATTGAAAGGGGCGTGATAGGCGCACGGGAAATTGTTGATGGCGTCACTGTTCGCAATGTGACGTTTGGCAAAGGTGATCCCCTTCTGAGCCAGCCTATCCAAAAGCGCGCAAAATGTTCCGACCTGGTCTTGAGTTAACGTAGAGTCTACATCATACGCGGAAGGGAAGTGGGAGAATATGCCTTGGCAATCGAGTCCGGGCAATGCAGAGGCCGATTGGATGACAGACTCGGCATCACGCATCAGGATACCCAGGCGTCCCATGCCAGTATCAATTTTAAAATGAACCACTGCGCGTTTCCCCTGCTTGACCGCCTCCGCGCTGATCCGTTTGGCGGACTCCAGATCTGTCACCGGTAGAACCACGTCCGCAGCGATCATCGGCGCGATCTCCTCCGGCAGGATACTGCTCAAAATCTGGACCGTACCCTTCAACGGCAGCAACTGGATCGCCTCAAAAGGTTCAGCGACGCCAAACTGTGTCACGCCCGCATCGCTGAGCGCACGTGCGATCGGCAACACGCCAAGGCCATACGCATTAGCCTTCAACACCGCCAGAACTTCCGCAGGCGCAACCGCCGTACGAATCTTGCGATAGTTCGAAATTAATCGGCCGAGATCAATCTCCAGCCACACACGTCTAGGTATCGTAGTCATAAAGAGAATAAGTATTGTATTTCGGAACCACAAAATCCACAAAAATCACAAAATATCTTAGGCCTTAAATAAAGCCCCCATCTTTTTGCCCAGCAGGAGGCTGCAGCCCATGATCGTCACGGAGAGGAATACCATGGCCCAGACACCCAGCGCGGCGGCCAGGAAGCGTCCGATTCCCATCAACTGGAAGAGTTCGAAGATCGTCTTCGTGATCGGATAATATTCGACCTTCTGCGCCAACATCACGCTGTCCGAAACTTCCAGCATGCTGAAGGAGAAGACCATCAGGGCTCCTGCAATGACATTTGCAGCGATCAGAGGAAGCGTCACCCGACGAAGAGCGCAGAAAGGCGATGCGCCGAGATTGAGCGCCGCCTCCTCCAGAGTGACAGACGTTTGCTGCAGGCCAGCCACAGCTGCACGCACCATGTAGGGAAGCCGGCGGATCGCATAGGCGATGACGAGGAAGAGTGTCGGGTTGACGCGTATATCCAGGAACGCAGCCCATTCCGGATGAGCCTTGCCCCACGGGCCTGTCGCTAAATATCCGCTGACCGAGACAAAACCAAACGCCATGACCAGTCCGGGAACCGCAAGCGGGATCATGGCAAGCGCATCCAAAACACCCTTCAGTCGAAGACGCGAACGAACCACGACCCACGCGACTCCGACGCCCACAACAATATTGAAAAGGACCGCCAGCGATGAAAAGAGCAGACTATTCTTAATGGCATTCAGGGTCATGTCATGGCCCAGTGCCTCAGAATAGTGCGCGAGTGTCCACGCCTCCGGCAGGACGGTCCTATACCAGGAGCCCGGAACTGAGAGGCTCGTCAGAACCACACCGGCATGGGGCAGAAGCGCCACGAGTGCCACCCCAAGGAAAAACAACACGATCAGCAGATTTCCCAAGGGCCCCACTTTTTTCTGCTGAACCAGCGGCGCGGCCTTGGATTGTAACGTATAGGCCCGTCCGCCAAAGATGAAATGGCCGATTGCATACACGGCAACGCTGAAGCAGAGCACCACCGTGACGAGGGCATACGGGAAGGGTGAGCCACTCATCTCCTTGAATTCATCATAGATCTGAACCGACACACAACGCGTATAGCCCATCATCAGGGGCGTTCCAAGTTCCGTGAAACAGGCGATAAAGACAAGCGTGCCACCGGCAAAGAGTCCCGGAGTCACCAGCGGCAAGGTGATGCGCCTAAAAGTCTGCCACCCATTCCCCCCAAGATTGTGGGCCGCCTCATGCATCGCTGGATCAATGTTCGCAAAGGCCGCAGCCACATTCAGATAGAGGATCGGGTAGAAGGCGAGCGCCTGCAAGACGATGACGCCAAAAACACGCGACTCACCCAGCCAATCAATCGGACCCCATCCCATCAGCGCATTCAACGCGCCGTAGGGTCCGAGAAACTGTGTCAGACCTATCGCGCCGACAAAAGGAGGGAGAACCAGGGGCACCAGCAGCAGGGCATTCAGGATCTTCTGGCCTTTGAACGAATACCGATACGATAACCACGCAAGGGGGACCGCGAGAAGCGCAGCGCCCACGGTTGCCCCCAGCGCAAGCCCTAAGCTATTGAGCAAGCCTTCCGCATAGATCGGATTGCGAAAGACATCCTTCACGTAGGTCAAGGTCCAGCGCCCCTCCACGTAGAAGCCGCCACTGATCACAGAAACGAGCGGCCAGAGGAGCAATACCCCTAGGAGAGCGGAGAGGACTATCAGTAAAAACCATGCTGTACGGTTGGTTAACATAGAAAGTAACTACTATACGGCATGGAGGAGGGATTGTAAAAAATAAAAAGCTGCAAACTCCTTCGAGTTTACAGCTTTTTGCCTCTATCTTAAAAAGAAAGTGGCGGGGACGACGGGATTCGAACCCGCGACCACCGGATCGACAGTCCGGTGCGCTAACCAATTGCGCCACGTCCCCGCAAAAGTTCGTGTACTTTAGCAGATTAACGCTTCACTCTGCAACAACAAAAATCATTTTTTTCAGCGAACCGTTCCGGCATCGTTACTTACGCCAGACGGGGATGAACAGGATACGCGTACGCTCGTCAGTCCCATCTGCTAGGACACCCCAGAGAAGCGACCACTCGTAGCGTTCGTCCTTTTCATGACCACAGCGCAAATAGGAGGCCAGAACAGGAATGCGCCAGTAGGTAAAGTCTGAGCGCTGATCCTTCACATGACGCATCAGGCCGAAACAGGTACTAAAATGATGGCGATCTGGATTCTCCTCCACATTCAGGAGCCACGTATTCAGCAGGCTGAACCGATAAAAAGAGGATCCTGTGTCGGCCTCCATCAGCCAACCCCCTAACAGATCCATCCCTACGGAGTGACCTTCATAGACTGGAAAGCGGACGGGCCACGGGAGATCATTCCCCCAGGAGGCCAACCAAGAGGGTCTTTCAACCGTCACAGGCGTCTTTAAAGCACGGGATGCCTGGTTCTCGCATGCGCTCTTCTCTGAGGCCTCCTCCGACCAGACCGCCGCGACGAGGCGTCCCTCGCGCTGGACGCTCCAGCTCCCCTCCTTAAAGTGCTCTTTCAGATAATCTTCCATGCGCCAACGGAAAGAGCTGGCAAAACCAGGACGTTCCCAATAACTCAACCAGAGTCTCTTTTGTTTACCGTGTGCACCTGCCGGGATAAGTATTTGGTCTCCCATCCATCCCTTCAGAAAGCCATAGTCGTCCGCAGTGGCGATCTGATCCCCGCTCAGCAGAAGCGCGATGCCCATCACACCGAGTGAATTCGTCGTCACCTTCCCATACGTTCTGCCCAAAAGCGATGACTCTGGAGTAAAGGTAGCAGGGACGAATCCCTTGAGATAGCGACGCTCCGGATAGAGAATCTCAGCTGTTGTCTGTGGCATCCGGCCATCATAGATGCCATTGAGCGCCTGCCATCCCCCATCACGACGAAGACGGTTACAAAAGACCGCACCATCGAGGTAGGGACGTACCAGCGCCCCTGTGATAAAGGAGGGACACCATTTCAATTGGGCGGCGACCTCTGACATATCAGCATCTTGCATCAGCGACTCGACTCCCCATGCCCCCAAGGGCGTAGCCGTATTGAATGGGATGCCATCCAAGAGACTGTCCGCGCCAAGTAAAATAGCATTGCCCTCAACAAAGGAGGTCAGTGCTTGTGAACGGTCAAAATCCGAGTTCGCCTCCTTGGTCCGCTTCGTCAGGCCATACTGTGAATCTTCGATGGCGTGGCAAAATTCATGGACGTAGACAAAACGCTCCATACCTGGAAAGTCTACAACCGCGAGCGCATTTGTTTTATCCGTTTCTTCCAAATAGACCAGGCGACGCTCTTCATGATCATAATAAGCCGCAGCCTCTTCCTGCATAAACATGAGAAGCAACTCCTTCAGGGATTGCTCCTCGCTAAGAACCCCGAACTGACGCAAGAGCAGGTCGGACTCTTCCAAAGAGGCTTTATTATCTGGTTTCTCCAGATCCTTCTCCATGGAAAGTCTTAACTCCTCCTTTGTCTCCTTTCGGATGGCAATCTCGTGTTTAAGAGGCAAGCCCCTCAGCTGTACAGCCATCGCCTGATACTCACGGATCTGAGACTCCTTGTCGTCGCCTTCAGAGATCTCTCGCGGGAGCATCGAGCAACCTGTCATGCAGAGAAGAAAGAGAGAACAAGTGATACAGGACCAGTTACTTTTCATTTGAGCCTTTCAAGAAGATGCAAAAGATTAAAGCACCCCCTTTAGAAAGTAAAGCAGAATGGCCATTTTCATAAAGAAATCGTTCGATTCGCTTTGACTTTGCCCTGCCTTTCTGTTATTTTAAAGCCCGTTTTTTATTTACCATCGGAGCGTAGCGCAGCCTGGTAGCGCGTTTGGTTCGGGACCAAAAGGTCGAGGGTTCAATTCCCTCCGCTCCGACCATTTTTTTTTGACCTGCGGGGACGTGGCGCAATTGGTTAGCGCACCGGACTGTCGATCCGGTGGTCGCGGGTTCGAATCCCGTCGTCCCCGCCATTTTTTTAATATTCATGGAACAATCCGTTCAAGTCATCCTCTTAGCGATTCTGCAGGGCATTGCCGAATTTCTGCCCATTAGCAGTTCCGGACATCTCGTCCTTGCCCAAGCGCTCATGGGGGTTAAGGATCCTGGCATCACCCTTGAAGTCGCGCTCCATGCAGGAACGTTGGTTTCAACGCTCATTTATTACAGGTCCGCCCTCATCAAGATCATCACCGGACTCCTTTCCGGCGCCCGGGAGAGTTGGCATACCGCGCTTTGTATCATCATTTCTGCGATTCCAGCAGTCCTCTTCTACATGCTCTGCAAAAAGCAGGTGGATGCCGCCTTTGAGGACCCTCGGCTTGTTGGCTGTGCTTTGCTCTTTACAGGGGTTGTCTTGACGACACTACGCTGGCTTCCGACCCGCGATGAGCTCAACTCCTTTTGGCGGTCAACCTTCATCGGAGTTGCCCAAGCCATTGCTATTCTGCCAGGGGTCAGCCGTTCAGGCATGACGATCTCTGCGGCCCGCATCGCTGGCATCAGTCCTGAAAAATCTGCCGAATTCTCCTTTCTGTCCAGTATACCCCTCGTTGCCGGTGCCTGCTTGAAAAAGTCGTTAGAGGCCTACACAGAGACCGCCGCTCCAAACGCCGAAACATTATCCCCCCTCTTGCTCCTGGCCGGGATATGTGTTTCAGCCGTCGTAGGTTATTTTGCGCTCTCCTTGCTGGTTCGAATCCTGCGAGGTCGCTATTTCTGGTGCTTTGGCATCTACTGCCTGATCGCCGGCTGCTGTACCATCTTCTTCACACGCTAGGTCTCTCTTTTTTGCACTATACGATGCAAAAGGCATCTGGTAATATAAACGGATGAAAAAGAATACCTCTGTCATACCAGAACCTGTTCGGGATTTGCTCTTGCAAGCAGCACGCTGGGCCGCACGCAACGCCTACTGCCCTCATTCGCATTACGCTGTTGGCGCAGCTGTGCTCATGGCTGACGGACAAATCTATACGGGATGCAATGTGGAGAATGCCTCTTACGGCCTAACCCTCTGTGCCGAACGTGTCGCGATCTCCAAGGCCATCAGCCATGGCAACCGCACCTTTGCCGCGCTCGCGGTCGCAGGCGGAACGCCTAAAAAACCAGCCTTCCCGTGTGGCGCGTGCCGTCAGGTCATGGTCGAATTCATGAGCTCGGAGACCCCTGTGTATATTGCGCCGCTGAAATCGGGTAAACCCGTCAGTACGACTGCCGGCACCTTGCTTCCTTGCGCGTTTCAGAAATAATGACGGGGCGTCCTTTATGCGCATCTACAGTGATTTTGATGACGTTATCTGCGAAACCGCCCAAGCCCTTTCAGTCCTTGCCAAGGGCATGTTTGGTCGTGATGTACCGTACGAAAATATCGAGTTCTTTAATTTGCAGAAGGCCTTCTCTCTGACGGACGAAGAGATTGACCGCCTGATGGCACGCGCGCATGAGACTGACTTCCTCGTAGCCCTCAACCCGATCCCTGATGCCGTCACCAGTATTCAAACCTTATCAACTGCTGGCCACGAGGTTGTGATCGTCACCGGCCGCCAGTCTCTCTGTCATGAGGGCACCTCCCAATGGCTTCGCAACCACGGCCTGGGCCATCTCCAAATCCTCTATGTTGACAAGTATAAACGCGCACCCGCCAAGTTGCCCGCGCACGTCCCCAAGATGCTGACCATCGAAGAGCTGCATGAGCTTCACTTTGATATGGCCATCGATGACTCCCCGACCGCACTCGATTTGCTGACCCATCGGACGCAATGCCATCTCGTTGTCTTCGACCGCCCTTGGAATCGGAACTATCCTGGCGCACCTCACATTCGACGCGCCTATACGTGGCAAGACATTCTCGCACTTGAACCCCTTTCAAAAAACATAAAACAATAAAGAAGGCTAGATGATGAACATTCAAACGCTTAAATTCCCCGCAACTATGATCTCTCTAAGTATGGCTCTGTTGCTCGCAAACCCGTCCTTGTGCGAAACACGACAACCCCCGCCGCCGCCTTATGTGGGCGTCTCCTATTATCCCGAAGTGGCGGGCGAGACGATCGACCAGGACATCCGGCAGATGAAGGAGATCGGGATCAACATGGTCCGCATGGCCGAGTTCGCCTGGATCCGCATGGAGCCATCTAGGGGGTCTTACGATTTTACGTGGCTCCATCAGGTCGTTGATAAATTGTCGGCCGCAGGCATTGCCGTGGTCTTGTGCACCCCGACGGCGACACCGCCAATCTGGCTCAGCGAGAAACATCCTGAAATCCAGCGCGTCAATCCGACAGGACTGCGGATTACCCATGGCGGACGGCGGCACTACTGTCCCAACTCCCCGATTTATCAAAAGTACTCCGTACAAATCGCTCAAAAAATGGCTGACGAATTTGCTTCCTCGCCCTTTGTTGTCGCATGGCAGATTGATAACGAGTTCTGGGATGACTGCTATTGTCCCGAATGCGAAAAGGCCTTCCGCGTATGGCTCAAGAAGCGCTATGGAACGATCGAAAATCTAAATCAGACGTGGCTCACCGTCTTGTGGAGCCAGGCGTATCAATCCTTTGACCAAGTGCCATTACCGAATCCGTCGTGTGTCGGCGGACGCCATCACCCCTCGTTGCGTGTCGCCTATCGCCACTTCATGAGCGACAGCTACATCGCCTTCTGTGATGCGCAGGCGCGTGTCATCCGGAAAAGGACCGGAAGAGCTGTCACCACGAATGCACACAATCCTGTTTATCAACGGATTGACTACGAAGCCCTCTTCTCCGGACTCGATATTGTCGGCACCGACAGTTATGCAGGCCCAACCGAGCTCTTGCGTTTTGCCTTTGAAGCAGACTGGATGCGCGCGCTCGGCAAGCGTTTCTGGTTGGCCGAGACCTGCAGTACCCACGCAGCAGCCGCGGCTGTGGATGATAAAGAGTCACTTGTTTTTTATCCAGGGTCCCTTCGCTCAAAGATGTGGCTCACCTACGCACTCGGTGGCGAAACCGTCAGCTTCTGGCTCTGGAAAACGCACTGGGCTGGACAGGAGATGGAACATGGAAGCCTCGTCTATCCGTGGGGAGAGGAGTGTGCGAACACACCCGAAATTCGCCAAGTGGCCAAAGAGTTAACCACGCACGGCGACTGGTTTCGCGCGACACGCCCCAAGCCAGCTGCTGTCGCCCTGCACTATGGCGTACCGCTCCAATGGCAATTTGAAGCCAGCGCGATCGCCGCAAGCATCAACTATGATGCAGACATCACAGGGTTCCATCGCCTGCTCGCCAACGCTGGTATCCCTCGGGATGTCATCATGGCCGGCGCTGCTGTGGATTCTTATCAGGTGGTTTTCTCGCCCTTTGTTCCCTCCATGGATGCAGCACTCCTGAAGCGCATGAAAGACTTTGTTGAAAAGGGCGGCACGTGGGTTCTGGGCCCCCTCTCCGCCTGTCGCACACCTGAGACCACAGCCCATCAAGACGCCTGTTACGGCGCAGCTTTTGAAGCATGGCTGGGCGTTCATGTGAGACACCGCATGACGCCTGGGGGCGTCACAAACCTGAAAGCAGGAAACGAAAAAGTCGCATGCCGCCAATGGTGCGATGCGTATGAGCTTCGTCAGCCGAATCGTCGCGCCCTGGCCTCCTACTCCAGCGGACCCCTCGCCGGATTCGCCGCTGTCGTCGAGTGTCCGATCGGCAAAGGGCGTGTCATCCTGCTCGGCACACAACCTGACGATGCCTGGCTCTCAAAGCTCGTCAAAGGCCTTGTCCCCAAATCGGAGTGGGACGCGACACCTGGCATTGTCGTTGCTGAACGCGTCACTCCAGACAACAAGCCTGCAGGAGCCATCATTATCAATACCCAGGCAGAACCTGCCACGTATCGCACCAACCGTGCAGAACCCAAGAGCCTGGCAGGTTATGGAGTCGAAATCCTAGAAGCGAAGTAAAGGCGAAAACTATGGCGCACATTTTTCTATACGGTCCCCCGGGCAGTGGTAAATCAACCATCGGACAGCTTCTCAGCGAGCGACTGGGACGCAAGTTCATTGACGTCGACCAAACCATCGAAGCCTGTGCGCGGATGCAGATCCGTGATATCTTTGCCTCGGAAGGTGAATCCGGCTTCCGTACCCGTGAACAAAAAGCGTTGAAAGAGGCAGCCGCCGATGTCGAACCGTGCATCATCAGCCTCGGTGGAGGCGCCTTGCTCAACCCAGACAGTCGCGCCTTTGCAGAATCACAAGGAACAATCCTTTTTCTCGATGTCGCGCTCGCGACTTTGGAACAACGCATCGCCAGCAAGCCTCACCAGCGTCCCCTGCTGGCTGTCAAGACCGACTGTGCTCAACCCCCTGCTCCCGGCAAGGGCAAGCCGATTGCTCAATTGCTCGCAGAACGGGCAGACCATTATGGCTCATTCCCCCACCGCGTCGTGGTCGGAACAGGCTCGCCTGAAGAGACTGCAGATCACGTTCAGGCCGAGCTGGGACTTTATCATGTCCATGGCATGGGTAAGGCGTATGACGTCGTCATCGGCGCCGACCTGCTCCTGCACCTTGACAAACAGATCGAAGCGTTGGATATCGGCAAGAAGACCGTGATTGTCGGCGACACCCACACCCTTCCGCTCTATGGTGACCGTGTCGTCCAAGCCCTCAAACGAGCTGGCATCGAGGCCTCCTGCTTCGCCATCCCGGCAGGCGAAGCGACCAAGACGCTCGAGACGGTCTCAACGATTCTCGGCGCCTTTGCCAAGGCTGGCATTGAACGCAACCACACCGTCATCGCCCTCGGCGGTGGTGTGGTCGGCGACCTCACAGGTTTTGCGTCAGCCATCTGGATGCGGGGCATCCGCTGGATCAACCTGCCGACCACGTTGCTCGCGATGGTCGACTCCGGCGTTGGCGGCAAGACAGGTGCTGACCTGCCCGAGGGCAAGAACCTCGTCGGAGCCTTCCATGCGCCCAGTGCGGTCTTCATTGACACCTCCACACTGGCCACACTGCCCGTCGCGGAACTCCGTTGCGGACTCGCTGAGACGATCAAGCACGCCATCATCGGCGATCCTGGAATGCTTTCGCTCCTCGAACGTTTCGCTTGTTGCAAGACAGCGGATGCATCACGTCCGTGTTGTGCGGCAGCCGATGCCAAAAGTCTGCTCCAACTCGTGTCGCGCTCCTTGGCCGTCAAGGTCAAGACGATCATCAAAGATCCTTATGAGAAGAATGTCCGTGCCGCCCTCAACCTCGGCCATACCATCGGACACGCCATCGAGCACCACGCCAACTTTGCCATGTTGCATGGCGATGCTGTCGCCATCGGAACCGTTGTTGAAGCGCGCTTAGCCGAGAAGGCAGGCCTTGCCTCTCCAGGTTTTGCAGATCAGCTTGCTAATATTTTCTCCACGGTCGGACTCCCGACAGCCCTGCCGCAGGGCATTGCGTGCAGTCAGCTTATCGAGGCCATGTTGCGCGACAAAAAAACAGCCAACGGAAAAATTCGCTTCTCCCTGCCGATCGGACTTGGTGATGTGCGCATCCATCAGGTCATCGATGAAGCGCTCCTAAGACAGCTGTAAGCGAATAGCCATTAATCTGCGATTGACAACTGGTCCTAAATACCGTAAAATGTAAGGAATTTAAATAAGTAAGGAAAGAAGCCTTTTTATGCTTACCGCGACATTGACCAGCAAG
>CAYWNP010000053.1:0-16406 GCA_964459675.1 uncultured Akkermansia sp.
TGTTTTCCCTTTGGATAGGGATTGTCAATAAGGAGCAGCCGATCGAAATTCACGGCAGGATTTTTAAACATGACCTCACGTTTAATCGCGCGAACGGCCAAATAGTTTTTCTGCGCGTCCGTTTCCGAAAGAGCTGTTTTCACAAGGGCATCAAGTGCCTTCTGCTCGGCTGTGAAATCCACCCCCGTTGTACGCGCCATCATCTCACGCGTATAACAGATCTCATTCGTCACCGCCGCTGGTGTCGGCTGATTATTACATTGGAACAGCCACTCCTTCTCTAAAAGAGTTTCTGCGCTGATGCTTGTCGCCAGTGCAATCCCCAAAGGTACAATCCATTTTGTTATCATAACTCCCCCCTCTACTGTTTATTTACATTTTTATTATGGACATCACATGATCTGACGTGGCTTTGTACGGACCAAAGTCAATATTGATGCTGACACTATAGAGCTTATCCCCGATGCGTGCAACATCTGTCGGCAGATCCAGTGTTCCGCCCCCGTGCGCCAACACAAAGACCTCCTCTGTGGCGACACGCAAACCACCGATCCTGTTCCCCAACGGATCGGCAAACCAGACCACCTTCTCTTGCGCGTCATAATGCGCTCCATCGAGTGTCATAAAGCCCAACGGCTTCGTATCAACGATCGAGGCACACGAGACCACCTTGTCGTTCGCATCCAGAACAACCTTCCAGATGTGGCACGTGCCAAAGTCGGTGATATAAAGATTATTGCCGTCACCAAACGTAATGCCATTGGCACCAAACGGGAAACCACCGTGCGTGGTATCGGTTGTCAGGTCGCAGAGGTAATGCGGATCAGACGGCTTCATCTCGACATGAACGGCCTTCCCCTGCTTAAACTCATGGACATTAAATCGAATCACCCCGCTCGTCGTGATCGAACCTTCACGTTTGATGATGGTATCGGATACGAAGAGACAGTCACCTTTTACAGCAATGCCATTCGGGTAATTCAGTCCCGTCGCCGCGATCTCCGCACGCACGGGAACGCCTTTCTCATGAACAATACGCCAGAGACACGAGCCGCCCCAGCAGCTGTCTGTGAACTGACAATCCGCCAGATAGACATCGCCATCCGAACCTACTGCCACGCCCAGGATCGAAGGCCGCTTCCCATCCGCGTGCATCGGCAAGTCAAAAACCTTCTCAACCTTACCCTCCGGCGTGATGCGACCCACACCGCCTGGCTTATTCAGCGAGACATTGTGAAGGCCGAAATAGACAGATCCTTGATGAACAAACAAACCTTCCGCATTTGCGCCGACGGTTGAAAGATCATATCCGAATTGGGCGGTCTTAAGTAAACTCATAGAAATCCTTTTAGAATGAACGGTAGTTTCCGCGTTCTTCGCGGATGGTTGAGAGCATCGCTGCGATGTTGGCAGCGGGAACATCCGACATAACCTCTTGGGAGGGGGCGACCATGTAACGTCCGCCCTTTCCGAGCAGTCGCATGACCCTGCGCGTCTCGGCCGCCACCTCAGCGGGTGTGCCGTTGGGCAGAATCTCCTGCGTGTCAATCCCTCCCCACAGCGTGAGCTTACCCCCGAAGCGCTCCATCAACTCTTCCAGCCCGAGGCAAGGCTGCACAGGCTCCAGCATGTCGAGCCCAATATCCATGAGAGCCGGAAGGAACTGCATGATATTGCCACACGAGTGCATGATCACGGGAAGACCCGCCTGTTTATAGACATCAAAGAGTCGCTTCGTACAGGGCAGAATCAAATCGAAGAAGACCGATGGCGTAATCAGCGGACCCGTCTGGCATCCCACATCATCGCTGTGATGGCCGACTTTGCAGCCGATGGCGATCTTGCGCTTGGCCAGGGCAATCTTATAGTCTGTAATCTTGTCCAGCAGGATCCCAGTCGACTCAGGATCTGTCAGGGACTCGACAAAAAACTCCTCCATACCCATCACGCAATAGGCGCGTTCAAAGATGCCCGCATAACCACCCGGCACGACAAGATGCTCGCCATTTGCATTGGCCTTTAAGTCGCGAATGATGTCATCCATGTTATCCGGGCGCAGGGGATTTGGCGGTTGATAGGCAACCACCGCCTCATTGAAGGGCATTTTCAGGATCTCACGGTCGAAACCATCTGGTAAAAAGGGTTCAGCCATCCTGTTTTTTTCTGCATTCCCCTGCAAGGGATTATAACAGGCAAAAAAGCCATCCTCGCCGATTTGCACACCCGTGCCCCACGTGTCATAGACGATCTTATTTTTGCGATCCACCTTAGCATAGCCCTTGGCCTCCAGCTCACGCATTTTTTCGTCCACATTCCGATAAAAGAGTGGGGTGTCACAGAGTGTGAAGGAGAGGCAGAGATGATTATCCAGATAATCGTCCAGCTCGGCACCGCTCTTTAAGCCCAAAGCCTTGGCAACAAGTTCATCCTTCGAACGATCTGCAATGGTGATTTGACTGGGCAGGTAATCAACCTCCTTGCCCTTAATAATGTTCAAGACTCTCTCTTCCCGTGTCATACTTCTCTCCCTCCTACGCTTTGTATCCCAGTTTACGGCTGATCCTGTTCGCCGCATCCTTTACCTGTATCCCGTATTTATTAAAATCCTTCTTCGGCAATTGATCGGTAAACCCTGACATGTTGATTGTGCCGATGGCCTCTCCCTTGCGATTGAAGATCGGCGCAGCGACACAGTGTATGCCCACCGTCGCTTCCTGGCGATCCAAGGCATACCCCTTCCTGCGTACCTCCTCCAGTTCCGCGAGAAACGCTTTTGGCGTCACGAGCGTCTGCTCGGTAAACCTCTTGAACGTCATCCGCATGACGATGGCGTGAAGCCGGTCAGGCGGAAGGAACGCTAAAATGCTCTTCCAGCCTGCGCCGGTATGAAAATCGGTTGTACGAAAGCCCTTTTCAACGACAAACCTCATCTGGTTGCAGCTTTCAGCGACTTCGAGGACAACGCCCTCCTCGTCGTGATACAGGCACCCCACCATGTTCGTCATGCCCGTCGCATCGCGCAGGGACATCATCTCCGGCCAGGCGATGGCGGCAAGGCTATACTCGTCCGAACCCCGGCACCCCAAGTCAAGTAGCTTGCGCGAGAGACGGTAGACACCTGTCTCCTCATTGCGCAACAGGAAGCCACCGTGCGTCAGCGTCATACAGATACGATAAATCATGGTCGGCGAACAGGCGGTCAACGATGCCAGCTCATTGCGGGTCAATCCGGCAGCATGCTTCGCCAGCACCTCTAGCACCAGCAACGCACGATCCAAATTCGGCACGTGATACTTCTTCAAATCCTGCATACGATTTCCTTCTCAATTTAACCTGTGAACTATAATACATATTCTAACATTAAACTGCAACAACAAAAAATGGAGGTCAGCTTGACCTCAGGGGGAATATTGATTAAACTGTGAAAATATTAATTGGAATGAACGGGGAAAAGATGATCAATAAATGGTTTGTATTCGGGCTGTCGCTTGGCATGGCGACATGGACTTCATTTGCGCGTGAACTGGTCGAGTCGGACTGGCTCTTCCAATGTGATAACACGGTTAATGCGGAGACGATCACAAATGAAATCGGTTACGCACGTGAAATGATTCAGCGTGCCCCCACCTCTGCTGACTGGGTGAAGGAACTTCAACAACTCAAAACACTCGAACAGGTCGCCACGTCGTCAACGAACGAAGCGGCACTGGTAGAGGCTTATCTCGAGGTGCGCCGTCTCAAGCGCCGAGTGATGTTCAGAAATCCCCTGCTTGATTTCGAACGCGTGTTGCTCATCGACAACCCCTATCCGCGCGGTAAGCCGGGTGATGCGACCGACGAATGGGGACACGAGGCGCGTCATCGCAACGGCTTTATGGCTGAGGAAGGTGGCAAGCTGATCACCGTGAAGATGGATTCGGGAAAGGCGTTCACGGCGGGCGACACCGATGTGACGGATCTTCTGCCACAGCAGAAGGGCAGTTACTGGCGGCCCGATCTGGCGTGGGATGGAAAAAAGATTGTCATGAGCTATCGTCCAGTCGGAGGCAAGTCCTTTCACCTTTATGAATGCAATGCCGACGGGAGCGACTTTACACAACTGACCCGAGGAGACTATGATGATCTCGATCCCGTCTATCTACCCAATGGCAAGCTGGTATTCTGTTCGAGCCGTCAACACAGCTATGTGCGCTGCATGCCGATGACCCACTCCTTCGCGATGGCGCGTTGCGATGGCGATGGCAAAAACATTTACATCCTCTCCGCAAACGGTGAACCGGAATATCAGCCCTCGGTCTTGAATGACGGACGTGTTGTCTTCACACGGTGGGAGTATACCGACAAGGCGTTATGGCGTGTCCAAAGTCTCTGGTACATGGACCCCGATGGATGCGGTGTGCAGGCCCTATGGGGTAATCAGAGCGTCTGGCCGGATGTCTTGACCGAAGCCAGAGCCATCCCCGGGAGCAAAAAATTGATGTTTACGGGACTGGGCCATCATGCCTGGTTTGACGGGTCCATCGGCATGATTGACCCCGAGAAGGGATTAAACTATCCGGATGGGCTCTATCGAATTACGCGTGATGCGAATTGGCCTGAAGTCGGGAATGGACCTGCTGATCCGCCGCCCCATGTCGCGTACCATGCTGCCGGAAAATTCTATGCGTACAAGACGCCTTACCCCTTGTCCGAAGAGCTCTTTCTCGTCTCGGCCCGTGAAGGAAGTCGTCTCTACAGTGGAGCGAAAGGGCGCGAAAACACCTTTCGTCTCTATCTCATGGACGTGTATGGCAACAAGGAACTGATCTACAAAGGAGCGCACAACGCCTATCATGCCATGCCCGTCAAAACACGTCCTCGTCCCGTGGTGATGTCTGACAAAGTGAAGTGGCCAGTGATTACCGAAGGTACAGGTGTCCAGCAGGAGCCACTGGCGCCAGTCACCTTCTACAGCAATGACGTGTTTGAAAACGCGCCGCCCATCTTGCGTGAGAAAGGCAAATTCATTCGCGTCATCCAGATGGATCCCAAGACGTATACGACCTGGAACAAGACGGTTCAACATGATGGACCAGCAGTCAGCGTGTTTCAGGCAGATGGCGTGAAGCGTATTCTCGGCACGATTCCCATTGAAACCGACGGCAGTGTGAACTTCGAAATTCCGCCCGGACAATCCATCTTCTTCCAGATGCTCGATGCGGAAGGTCGCGCAATCCATGTCATGCGTAGCTTTGCAAACGGTATGCCCGGCGAACATCGCGGCTGCTTTGGCTGTCATGAAACCAGCATGAAGACACGCACGACCCAGGGTGCCGCCCTTGCACGCAAGGGGACCGCGCTCAGCAAGTCAGCCGTCAAGCTAACCCCTCCACCATGGGGTGCTGGTGAGAGCATCGGATACAAACGTTTTGTCCAGCCAGTCCTTGATAAGCATTGTGCAAGTTGCCATTCCAAGGAGGATTCAAAGGCGATGAAGGCATTTAACACCACCTACCGCCCCTCCAAGCACACCTTTAGCAGAAACGTCTCTGACCGTCCTGGTGATGTCAGCCCCTTTGCCGAGCCCTACTATACGCTCGTGGATGGCTCCTGCGGCTGGGGCAAATCAAAAGAGAAGAATGAAAAGGGGGTACCCAAGAATTTAGCAGGACTCTTTATCGTGGAGGGATATTCCACCACTGACCCGAAGAACCTTGAAACGCTTCCACCCTATTCCGCATTCTCGCCGGTGAGTCGGCTTATCCATCTCGCCTGCAGCGGGGAGCACAATAAGGTCAAGGTGACAGGGGTCGATCGCGAGCGCTTGATTGCCTGGGTCGATTGCAACGGCCCCTTCTTGGGCGATGAGGAGATTCGCCAGATGTATGATCCACAGTCTCCGCAGATTGAAACGGGCATCATGCCGGTGCGTCCGCGCATTGGGACGGCACCGCGCATCAACCGCTTTAACTTGCGTCAGGATGGCGACAGCACAGCCCTGTGCGGACCTCTAAAACTGATGCCCAAATAGCAATCCTGTGTTGGCAGACACGGATAACTAGCAAAAAAACCGTTGCGTAAAATCATAAGCTTGACCGCAAGGGCTTAACTTAGGTACACTAGGCGGTTCAATTTAATGCATAAGCGGTTTTTTGAAGCCCGAGGAGATAAAATGAGTGATTCTAATGACAAGCAGGTTCAGCGTGGTGTGATTGTAGAACTCGATTTCGCGGTGTTACCTGGCCATCAACTCTTGCTCAAAATCAGCAAGGATCTTTTTACTAAGGCTGGTCTGACCGTAGACGCCACGCTCATGGCCCGTTATATGGGAGGCAAGTCCTTCAGCAGCGGCCTGAACGCCCTGACGACCAAGCAAGAGAAGACGATTGAGGCTCCAGCGTTGATCGCAGAGACTAATCTCGCCTTTTCGGCAGCCTTGACGCATTCCATCAAGGATATCCCCTCTGACTTCGTCCCCTTCATTGAGGCCCTCCTTGCAAAGGGTGTAAAGGTGATCATCATTTCGCGTGCGGATGTCGAGGTTGTGAAGAGCTTATTCCCCAACCCCTCGGAGCATCTCGTCTTTCAGACCGACACCTCCAGTGGTTTTGGCTTCTTAGGGTGGGACGTCTGGCGCCGTGCAGCACGCAAGAACAATTTACGTGAGCGTCTCTGCGTCGCGGTTGTGGGCAGCGGTTTCTCTGTGAAGGGCGCACTCACCTCCAGTATGGGATCGGTCTTCAAAGAAAACCCTTTAACCGCCCATCAGGACTTCAGCGGAGGCGATCTCAGCATCCAATCTTTCGACAAAGCACTTGTCAAAGACATTGTCGCCATGTTGCGCGTCTAATCTCTCACGTGTCCCTGCCTTTCAGGAGACGCAGTGTCTAACGTACAGACAATACCCCGTTTCATTGAAGCGGGGTTTACTATTATAAAAACCATGAGCGAACCATTGACGGGCATTCAAAAATTAGTAGCGGTGATGAAGCAGCTCCGAGCGCCAGGGGGATGCCCCTGGGATCGCGAACAGACCCTTCACTCGCTCAAGCCCTGCCTACTCGAGGAGACCTACGAGCTGTTGGACGCTATCGATAAGAATGATGTAACCTTGCATCGTGAAGAGCTAGGTGACGTCCTCTTACAGGTTGTCTTTCAATGTGCCATCCGGGAGGAAGAGGAGCTTTTTTCGTTTGATGATGTCGCAACAACACTTGCCGAAAAACTCATCCGTCGGCATCCCCATGTTTTCGGTGATAGTGCCGTTTCCTCATCGCACGAGGTTTTGAAAAACTGGGAGTCTATCAAGCAGACGGAAAAGGCAGACAAGCCGAAACACTCCGCACTCGATGGCGTTCCCCACGCACTCCCCGCCCTGTTAAAGGCGCAGCGGGTTCAGGCCAAGGCCTCCCGGGTCGGCTTTGATTGGCAAGACGCCTCTGGCGCGATCGAAAAGATCGAAGAGGAGCTGCAGGAGTTGCACACAGCCGTCGAAGAGGGAAAACAGACCGAGATTGAAGAGGAGACTGGCGATCTGCTCTTCTCTGTGGTAAACTATTGTCGCTTTATTCATGTTGACGCAGAGAGCGCGCTCTCCGCCTCCACCCAAAAGTTTGCCAAGCGCTTTCGCGAGGTTGAACGCCTCGCGAAGGAACGGAACCTTGAGATGAAGGCATGTACGCTGGCCGAGCTTGATGCGTTATGGGATGAAGTCAAACGTCAATCGTCAAACACCCCTACCCTTTAAGTGTCCCATGTGGAAGCTGATCAAATGTATCGGAATGCTCATCAAAGCGCTCTTCTGGATCGTGATCCTGTTGGGAGTTGTTGCTGGTGTCTGCCTTTATATCCTCGAACAGGGTGTGCCGGATACATACGTCCAGCGAGTGGCTGAAAAGCTCTCTACCGATGATTTCGTCTGTCGAATCGAACGTATGACCTTCTCTCTCCGCGATGGCTTGAGCGTACAACATGTCAAGTTCTTCCGGAAGCGAACCACTGAAGAGCCCCTCTTCTCCCTTGACGAACTCCACGCTGAATTTACAGTCTTCTCTCGGGCACCCCTCAACCAGCGACTGAAACGATTGACGGTGCGTGACTTCGACTTCCCCTTGCTCCCTAAAAGAACGAAACCGCCAGGCTCGAAACCAGAGCCCTTCCCTGACATCACCCTTCCCGCCCTTGCCCCTTTTGAACTCGTTCTCGAGAATCCCAACATCTTGGGCATCCGTGTGCAAAAGCTGAAGACGACGATCTGCGTGGATCAACATCAAATTGCTGTCAAAGAGCTTAAGGGTGTCTGGCCAGACAAACCCACGGAACTGACCCTTGCCGGGGGGACCACAATCGACCTAACCAAAAAACGCCTGGTTGGCGAGGTTTCCGGACACGTCTATCCCACCCACATCACACCCATGCTCTCACAATTAAGAGGTGCCCGTGGAGCGGTACACCAGATCGAGTGCTTTCAAGAGCTTGCCCGCCCGCTTCGGGTGACCTATACCGTGGATCTTGACCTTGATGTTCTGGATTATGCCATGTTTCTTGACATTGATGGCGGTGCCTGTACCTATCGAGGGGTCCCTGTCCAGTTTGTCAAGAGCACGATCAACATCACGGATACCAATAATCTGGTGATCGTTGACATTCACATTAATGAGGGCGCAACACATACTGGCACGCTCAAAGGAAGACTCGTCTATACAGACGACACAGATGCTCTGGAAATCGATGCCGAAACGACCGTGAATAAGGATGAATTGCTCTCGATCATCAATGTGCTGAACCGCGGCGAACTGAACGCCATCCGATGTGACAGCGGACTTCGTGTCAAGGCAAAGGGCGTGGTCACCGTCAACTCGAAAAATCCCCTGACAACAAACGACCTCCACGTCGCACTCTCCTTCGACAAAGGAAGCATTTTAAGAATTCCGCTGACCAAGACATCAACCGATCTTCACCTCAAACATTTTTCAGCGCTCTGTAACAATATTAAAGCTGAAATTGCAAATGGTGGCAACGCCTCAGGTACCTTCATCGCCCAGTTTCCGGACTATGTCGCGTCAAATACCACGTTTGTCACAACACTCCATGCGGACAAGGCGGATCTCGCCAACATCCTGTGCATCGCGAATCCCACCAACACCTATCCCGGTAAAGTAACAGGTGACATTTACCTTGAAGGCCCCCTTTCAGGAGACATCCTCGCCGCACTCAAGGGCGAGGGTAAATTTGAGATGACGGACGGCATCTTTGCGCGCATCCCCCTCTTCAGTGGACTGACCGAGTGGCTGGCAAATAATATCCCCGGTGTAGGAACCCTCGTCAATCAATCCTCGGGAAGCCTCTCCTTCACGATGACCAATGGCGTTGCCACCACGCAGGATATGATTGTCGAAGGAAGCATTTTTAGCATAGCAGGAAAAGGGAGTCTAACGCTTCCTTCCGACAAACTGGACATGTCCGTCAAAGTAAACATTTTCAAGGAGCGCTCCTTTGCTGGAACCCTTTCGCGTATTGTCGCCTTCCCCTTTACACGCATGCTCCTGGACTTCCATTTGGGCGGATCAACAAAAGTTCCTAAATGGTCCTATATCACCATCCTTGAAAAAATCACCGACTCCCTCACACCTGAAGCGACTCCCCCTGAAAAATAGCACATGAATTTTATTTTGCATACGTATGGCTGCCAGATGAATGTCCGAGACTCCGAAGCCACGGAGGCCACACTGAAAGCTGCAGGGCACACCCTGGTCACGACCGAGAGCGAAGCGGACCTGATTATTGTCAACAGTTGCAGCGTTCGTGGCAAAGCCGAGGACAAGGCGATTGGCAAACTGGGACTCCTTTGCGCAACAAAACGCGACCGCCCGAACCGGATCGTCGGTCTCATGGGCTGCATGGCTCAACGCTTGGGCTCTGATATTTTCAAAAAGATTCCGCGTCTGGACTTCTCCGTCGGCACACGGCGTTGTGGAGCCATCCCCTTTATGGTCGCACGTGTATTAGCCGGCGAGACGAATATCACCGAGATCTCCTCTCCCGATGAAATTCCAGATGTGCCAGATGCCCACTCCGAACATGGCTTCTCCGCGTTTGTCACCATCCTCCTCGGGTGCAACCGCCGTTGTGCCTACTGTATTGTCCCGGATGTGCGCGGACCTGAGTTCAGCCGTCCGGCACGCGAAGTTTTAGCAGAGGTCCAGGCTTTAGCCCACCGGGGCGTCAAGGAGGTGACGCTCTTAGGTCAAAGCGTGATGAACTATGGACTGATGCAGCAGGTCTGGACAGCTGATGATCCTCAAAGTCCTCATGGATTCACCGAACCTTTTACGCGACTTCTTGAAGCCGTCTCCTCCATCCCTGGCATTCTGCGCGTGAGATTCACCTCGGGGCATCCCTCAGGATGCACCGATGAGCTGGTCAAAGCGGTCAGCCTCTTGCCGAACGTCTGTCACCACTTGCATCTCCCTGTCCAATCAGGCTCAGATGCCATCTTATCAGCGATGCGACGCGGCTACACCCGCGCAACCTATTTGGATGCTGTCCAACGCCTGCGGACCGCCATGCCGGATTTCGCCTTGACGACCGATGTTATTGTTGGCTTCCCCGGCGAGACTGTTCAAGATTTTGAAGAGACCCGAAGCCTTATGAACGAGTCTGATTTTGACAATGCCTTCATTTTTAAATATTCACCGCGCCCGGGAACCCCGGCGGCCTCCATGAAGGATGACGTTTCAGAGACGGAGAAGATGCGACGGAACCAACTCTTGCTCGCGGATCAGGACATCCGAGGTGAGTCCGCAAACCAACGGCTGATGGGATCGCTTCAGGAGGTTCTAGTCGAGGGGGCCAGCCTGCGCAATGCAGCGCGTTGGGCTGGCCGTTCCCCAGGCAACAAGATCGTCGTCTTCGATCCCGTCCCTGGCATGACTCCTGGGACCCTTGCGAAGATCCGTATCACCCGTGTCGCTCCGCAAACACTTTATGGAGAGGTCGTACAAACGAACGGATGACACTCAACAGTACACACACCTGCACTATAGAATCCGTCGCATACGGAGGGGATGGCGTTGCCCGCATTGATGGATGCGTCGTCTTTATTCCTAATGGACTTCCCGGCGAGCAGGTCATCATCCGAATCACACAATGCAAGAAAACCTTTGCACGCGCTCACTTGCTTGGCATCTCAACACCCTCGCCCCATCGGATCGATCCCTGCTGTCGCATCTATGACATGGGCGTACTGACGCGTGTGCCTGGCTGCGTGTATGACCACGTTGCGTACCCCATGGAAGTGCTGATTAAACAACAACAGCTGAAAAGTTTTTTTCGCCATATTCCCCATGAGCATACGCTTTTTCACCCTCCGGTCGCCTCGCCAAAATCCCTTCATTATCGAAACAAAATCACACTCCATACTGAAATAACGCCGTGTGGTAGCATGAAGCTCGGATACCGTGAGGAGCCTTCACACCGTGTGGTTGACATCCCCGCCTGTCCGTTGGCTCACCCTGCCATCAATGAGGCGTTGCATGCCATGCGCCTCTCGGGTGATTTAAAAAATCTCGTCAAGCAGGGTGACGACCTGATTTTTCGCTACACCCTTCATGACGGGGTGATCTGGCGGAACAGCAAAGGCTCTACATCACCGGGATGTCCCTCTTACTTAACCGTTCAAAGCCCCATAGGCGAGCTAATCGTTCCGCACAGTGGTTTTTACCAAGTGAATCGTCGTATGGCGGAACTTCTCTTTGCATTTACGGCACAGATCTTCGAAGAGCGGACTGACTGTCCAGAGATCCTCGACCTTTATTGCGGGGTTGGCGTCTTTGGATTGACCTGCATGAAGCATGGCGGACGCTGCCTGACAGGAGTCGAATCAGGACGAGCCTCAATCGCCACCGCAAAAGAAAATGCCGCAGCACATGACATTGCCGCAAAATTTCATATCCATGCCCTCGGGCTCGAACCGTTGCGTCTTCATGACTGGCTGATCAATCCTTCCCAGACAACATTGATTATCGATCCCCCTCGTGAAGGGATTGATCGAAATGTTGCGGAAGCGATTGCAGAGAGCACCATTCCTCGTATTTTCTATATCTCCTGCGACCCGGCAACGTTGACTCGCGATTTGCAAATCATTTTGTCCAAGGGCTCACGTCGCATCAGTCAAGTCCGACTCTTCGACATGTTTCCGCGCACAGCACGTTTTGAAACGTTTGTTGAAATCATCTCATGAGGAACCCGTTGATGGTTATCACTTGGCTCCATAAGAGTATCCGTTATTACATCAGTCGTCATCTGATCTTGGCGTGTGCCGTCGCCTTGTCTGCCGCCATCTTCTGCGCAGCGCTCATGACAGGACACTCCCTCCATGAAGGACTGCGAAAAAACCTTTCCAAACGCATTGGCCCCCTTCAACACGCCCTCTATTTTCCTGAGCGCTCTATCCGAGCCTCCCTTGCGAAGACGAACACGGCGATCGAAGCCGCGCTTCTCATACAAGGTGAATTACTGGATAGCCAAGGCAATGTCTGCGCAACGAAGGCACAAATTATCGGCATTGCCCCCAGAGCGGGCATCCCCCCTCTCTCCCATCCCGTCCTGAATGAACGGGCCAGAAGCATGCTCCAAGGGATGGAAGCTTCACTCCGCTTCAAGAAACCGACAGGACTCTCTGTCGAACTTCCCTTGGGGGACACCCAAAGCTCCCGTATCATCCGCCGAGCGATCCAGATTCCAGCAACATCACCTGGACTTCCAGAGGGCTTAACTCGCATTCCTCTTGATTTCGCACGCGAGCCGAGCACCCTCCCCCCCGTCAATATCTTTGTACCCTATGCCCTGTTAGAAGAGGTTCTTGACCTTGCCGGCCAGGCTAATCTCTTTGTCTCCACGGGCGATCCACTCAACCTCCCGCTCTCCTGTGAGGATTTCGGCTTAACGCTCAACTCCTCCACCGGGACAACCCTGACGAGCAAATACATCTACCTTCCCCAAAAGGTGACAACCCTCTTTCCCTCAAACGCCACACCGCAAACAGCCAGCTTTTACCTCGCCGACTCCTTCGAAGCGCAAGAACGTCAGACGCCCTATGGATTTGTGGGCGCAGTCACCCCCTCCTTCTGCGGAACACCCCATGACCTGAAATCCGATGAGGTCGTGATCAACGCCTGGCTCGCAAACCAGCTCACCCTGGAACCGCAACAAAAGATTACTCTGAAATGGCGCCGTTTCGAGACGAATGGAAGACTGATCCCAGAAGAACGCACCTTCCACATCCGAGCGATTATTCCGACCGAAGAGGCTGTAGCCTGTAAAGCGTTTATGCCGACCTTCCCGGGGATGAAGGATGTCGACTCCTGTGCCGCCTGGGATGTCGGAATGCCGATGGACAAAGAGAAGCTGAACGACAAGGAGAATGAAGCTTATTGGAAGGCCTGGAGAGAGACGCCTAAACTCCTGATGAGCGCAAGCGCAGGAGAGGAGTGCTTTGGAGCCATCCTCGGCAAAGCCATGAGCATCCGGCTCCAAGAGACACCCGAAAAGGTCCGCCACTTAGTTGAGACAAACTTGCGTGCTGAGGATGCGGGTGCCGTGATGATGAACCTCGCACGCGATGGTGCGCGGGCAGCCCAGGGATCAACGGATTTCAACGGCCTCTTTATCGGCATGCTCTTCATTCTAATCATCTCCTCCCTCTTACTGGCATCCTTGACCTTTTCGCTGACCCTTGACTCGCGTAAACGGGAGCTCGCGCTTTTGCTGGCAACCGGTTGGTCGCGTCAACGCTGTCTCATGACCTATTTCCTTGAGTGGATGCCCACCCTTCTCATCGCCAGTATTCTCGGCGTAATCCTGGGCTGTGGCGTGACACATTTTCTGATCTGGAGCCTTTCTCGTTTCTGGCGCGCCGCCTTTGCAGAGGCTAGCCTTACCTACGCGTTTTCACTGAATGTCGCACTGATCAGCATTCTAAGTCTGATGGCTATCATGGGGACCATCCTCTTTCTCCATCTGAGACGTCTCACGCGCCAAAGTCCCACGACCCTTTGGCAGGTGGCGGATGAACGGATGACGCCGCTTTCCCGTCCTTCAAAAGTATCCCCTCATCTCTTGAATATTTTTGGAACGCTATTGGCGCTTCTCGCACTGCTCATCCTCCTGCTGACCGCACGTGGCGAACATGCCCACGGTGCGTTCTTCGGAGCGGGTTTCTTCCTGCTTCTTTCCCTCGTGCTCTTCATCCGTTCCTCGGCCACATTGTGGCGCGCCTCTCTCACCGACAAGAGCGGCCCCATTCTCACGGGCCTCTGCCGAGCAGCACACCTCCCGCGCCGAAACACACCGGTTGTGCTCCTCATCGCGCTGGGAACCTTTTTGGTCATCGGCGTCTTATCCATGAAGCAGGATCCCGCCGCCAATACGGCGAATCCCTCGTCAGGGAGTGGAGGTTTTGAATCCATGGTCTCCTCCATCATCCCCTTTGAACGTGAAAAAGGAATGGAGATGGCCAAACGTATTTCAGGAGCCAAGGTCGTCATTCCGATCCGCGTTCATGAGGGCGATAACGCCGGTTGCCTGAATATGAATGCCCCCGTCTCGCCCACGGTGTATGGCCTCGATGCGCAGGCGCTTGCACGTCTGCGCGCTTTTGAACCGCCCAATGCAGGGGGCGTCTGGTCCCCGCTGAGCTTAACCCTGACCAATGGTTGCCTCCCTGCGCTTGCTGCGGACCTTTCAATGCTCCAATACAGTTTAAAGGCAAACGCGAATCCGAACCATGGAACACTCTACAGGTACGGGGATGCTTCCGTGCAACTGGTGGGCGTCCTGCCGGTACGGAACACCATCCTTCAAGGCGCTTTGCTCATGGACGAACAAGCCTTTCTCAAAGCCTTCCCGAACGAGCAAGGCTATCGCCTCTGGCTCTGCGACTATGCCCCCTATCTTTTACGCGAATTGACCAGCGCGCCAACCCAACTGGCAAAATCAAACCAGAAGCTCATGGCCGTGCAACATCCTGAGCCTGGCATCTCGATCGAGACTACTGAACAACGCCTCCGCTTACTCGCTTCGGTTGAGAGTACCTACCTCGACATGTTTCTTGTCTTTGGCGGCCTCGGCCTGATGCTCGGACTCTTCGGGATCGCCCTGATTATCATTCGTGGAGTCGAAGAGCGAAAACATGAATTTGCATTGCTCGGCGCACTCGGACTCTCCCGAAAACACGTCTTTTTCCTCCTCTTTTCAGAATATGGGGCCTTGATCGCAAGCGGTCTCTTCTCCGGGTTACTTCCTGCGCTCATCGCGATACAACCCGCAGCGACTGCTTTGAAAAGTGAAATGCCGTGGCTGACACTGCTAGGTGTCATCGCCTCGCTGATCCTTTCAGCGATGCTCTGCATTGTTGGCTCCGCTTTCCTTGTCACACGCTCACTCTCCCTCGATGCGTTAAAAAACGAGTAATCCCGCCCTAGGCGGCACCGTGGCAGTTGGCAATTCATCCATTTGGGCAGTTGGAAGATGAAAAGCTTTAAAACTTACGAAGACTATCGTTACGAAGAGTCTCGTAAGTTTTCTGTTGATAAAGAACGTAAGTTTTGTTCCCCCGATGACGTCATGGAAACGTTCCGAATAGGTTATTCTTACCCGTTCCCCTATTTCTTTTCTCTCATCCTCTGCGCCTCCGCGCCTCTGCGGGAAAAACCTACTCAAAAACAACTTCCAACCCGAATTTATGGCATCCGCGCAAACGCTGGGCAATTGATTATGGAATTGCAGTAGCAAACGTCTTGTGCTACTCTTAATACATCCTTGGAGGCGTAATATGCAGGTAGCCATACCCTTAGACAGAATGACAACACTCGAGAAGCTTCGTGTGATTGAAGACGTTTGGGATGATCTTTGTCATTCCAAGGCGGATATTCCCTCCCCTGCATGGCACGCGGATGTATTGCGTATTCGCGAACAGCAGATTCATAATGGCGATACTAAGTTTTTGGAGCTGTCTGAGGCAAAGAGAGTTTTGCAGGAACGCCTTGCATGAAAGTCGAAGTCCTTGAAACTGCCCTGGATGATCTTGCCGACGGGGTTCACTTTTACGAGAATCAATCTGAAGGTCTCAGAGCTTACTTTCTTGACACCTTGTGGTCCGATATAGATGCACTCTGTGCATTTGCGGGAATCCATCCGATGTACATGAATTATTATCGTCTTTTTTCGAAACGCTTTCCGTATGCGGTGTACTATAAGATTGAAAATAATGTGGCACGTGTCTGGGCTGTTCTTGATTGCAGACGTGATCCAGCATGGATTCGCAAACAATTAATTTAAACTCAACGAATCATCAGCAAGAGACAAACGAAGGAGTCGTGTGAGAAAAACAATCACCATAGAACAATACCCTCTTGGAGGCGTGTTGG
>CAYWNP010000054.1:0-15904 GCA_964459675.1 uncultured Akkermansia sp.
AGCATTGTCCGCCGACTTTTTCAGCGCAACCCTATGTCCAGATACGACCCCTCTGCCTGCTCAACCCTATGTCCAGATACGACCCCTCTGCCTGCTAAACACTGCCGAGAACTGGAACTTCAACGGGCCGCTGTTCCCCGCCGCCTCCCCGTCGGGCAGGTCGTCGAGGGACCGGTGGTCAAACTCGCGACCGAGCGAATGCATCTCGCCAGTCTGATCAAGATGGTCGCCTATCAGGTGGAAAGCGATCTCTTCCGACTGATCACGCCGCACTACAAGCGCGCGGAGGATGAAGGCCGTACCCTCATCCAGTCCATGCTCGCCTCCGCTGCGGATATCGAGGTGAGACAGGCGGAACTGAAGGTTCTGATCGCGCCGCTGAGTTCAGCGCACCGCACCCGTGTACTCGCGTCGCTCTACGATGAACTGAACACAATCCCGACCAGGTTCCCGGGCACCAACCTGATCCTGCGGTACGAGGTCAACGAGACCAAAAAGCAGTGAAAGCGGACAAAATGTCATGCCCCTATGTCAGGAGGTCTGGATTCCTGTCTTGGCGGTGGTGGCGGGGCTGTTGTGAGAAGTTCTAAAGTTCGAGAGTGCTAAAGTTCTAAAGTTGGGTACGCTAAAAAAGTCGGGCAGCGTGCGGGGTGACCGCAAGCCGCCTTTCTTTTTTGGTTTGAACCGAAGTCTACTTCTTGAGCAAATCAGCCATGGCTTTGCCCATTTCATCGCCTACTTGCATGATGAATGCACCGTTTCCGCCATAGTGGCCGTTTGCGCTGCCACCATCATAGAATTTGCGGGTGTCTACAGTTGCGACATTGCCCTTGAATTCCTTGTATTTGGGGTTGGCGCCGCGGCCGTCAACAGCCAGCTGCGCAGCCACGATCTTGTCAGTCGGGCTGTCGCCCAGCTTGCCGTCTGGAATTCCCAAGGTTGCAAGCACAAAGGGAGCGTTCGGAGCATTGAACTCCTTGCGCAGACACTTGATGAGTTCAACCAGGTGCACTTCATAGCGTGCCGCATGGGTGGGGTTTTGGTCTTTCGCGCCCTGCCACCAGAAAAATCCGGCAACTTCGTAACCTGTCGCGCCCGGGTAATAGGTGGCGAGATCTTTCAATACGGCTTTCGCATTGTCGGTATCGTCATCGTAGTTCTTGCCGGCATACCAGGGAGCTTTTGAAACGCCCTTTTCGTACTTCTTGATCTCACCGCCGTCTGCATACTCGCGATAACCCGGGTTCTTCTTGCCATCGACTTCATACGTGCCGACTGTGGGCGGGAGTAAGTCCCAGCCGAGTCCACGGTTGCCGATCGCGGCTTTGAGCATCATCACGGGTTCGGTGTAGAACTCGCCCAGATGCCATCCCGTGCCCAGTTCAACCCCGACCTTGCCCTTTGCGCCGAGCCACTCCTGCTGCTTGACGCCAGCGCCTTGCATGGTCCAAATGTAGCGCACATCCTGGCGCTCCTTGAATTTTTTATCGGCGTCCACCAGGTAGGTGTACTTGCCTGCTTTGATGCCGCCGTACACGGTTTTTGGCTCTGAACCGTCCGGGTTCCCGAGTTTCCCGTATTGCAGCATGTTGGACTGTCCCATCATGATGAAGACCTTGACGGGCTTCTTCATATCAGCCGGCTTGGAAACATCTTCGGCTGCTGTCGCAAAAGTGGCCGCAAGCACTGCTGCCGCTAACCATGTATCAGCTCTCATGAGATCTCCTTGTAGTGATGCGAAATCGCTTTTCAGGTGGCACAGGCATCTGCCCGAGTGAACCAGTCTGACTTAGCGGTTTCATGGTGTGAACGGTAGCAAACCGCGATAGGAAATGTCAAGCTTGAGAAGAGTTGGGGGCACGGCTTTTTCTTTTAGGTATTTATAAGTATATTGACACACATCGGCTGGCTTGTGTAGGCTTTCATGCATGCCGAGGAATGCGAGGTGTTTTCAGAAGGCGCTGTGCTATCACGTGATGAATCGCCGGCTTAACCGGGAGGCGATGTTCGTGGATGAGCGGGATTTCGAGGAGTTCAAGCAGCTTGTCAAAGAGTACCGAGACCTGTGCGGGGCCAAGGTGTATCACTGGGCGTGGATGGGCAACCACTACCACATGGTGGCGGAGGTGGTGTTTGAGAATCTGCGGCCGATGATGGGCGGGATTCAGCAGGTATACGCGCGGTATCATCACCTGCGGCACGGCAGCAGCGGGGTGTTCTGGCAGGGGCGGTTCAAGAGCAAACCGGTGGAGATCGGCGGCTACTTGGTCAGTTGCGGGCGATACATTGAGCGGAATCCGGTGCGGGCGGGAATGACGGCAAGGGCTTGGGAGTATCGGTGGTCAAGCGCAGCGCACTACGTCAACGGCGCCGAGGACGGCCTGACGGACACGAACCGCTATCTGGGGCTGATGGGGCCGCAGGAGCGGCGGATGTACGGCGAGGCGCTGATGTCAGGGGTGGACGATGCGTTGATGCAGAAGCTGCGGCGCGCGCGGGTGATAGGCGATGCGGGCTTCGCGGCGAATCTTCACGTGGAAAAGGGCCGTCATCGGCGGAAGCGCGGCCACCCTGCTGAAACGGTGCGAATATCAATAGAAACGACTAATGCGCAGTGAGTTATAAAGAGCGTCCCCTCTGCCCCATTCATCTCCCGTCTAGAGCTCTGTTACAAACTTAACATAACTTCCGGCGCTCTGGCCATCGTCCTCTGCTTCCAGCTTGATGCCCCGCGTAAGAGCATCAGCCCAAAGGCTGCATTTCCGGGCTCTGTCCTTACTGCCGACATGATCAAGTATCCCGGCGTAGTCCTTCAGGAACGACGCGAAGGAATCGCGCTCCGGTTGCCTGCCGTCCTTGCCGGCCACTATGATCTGATTAAGATAATCGAAAGCTGCCTGCCAGTCTTTTCGATACACAAACCCTTCAACCTTATTGTAAATCCCCTGCTCATATCTGTCTGCGTGGAACCTGATCGGGCCTTTGTGCGGACAGCCCATAAGTCCAGCCCGCTCACGATCCGCGGCCGCCTCAGCCTTCTTTCCGAGCTCTTCAAGCATATCCGCACGCCTATTCAGCTTGCGAGCAAGGCTGCGACACCCGCAGGGCTGCGAACAGGCCTCTTTCTCATGCTCATCCGCAATCTCATCGCATATCTTGAGCGCCTCATTCCAGTTCTTCAGCCCAATGTGAGCCCTGGCTGTGCCCAGACGAAGCGCATTCCTGCGCGAAGTAGGGGCTCTGGGATCAACAGGAAAGGAGCCTCCATAGAACCGCAAAGCGCTCGCGAAATCGCCCCTTTTCAATGCAGCCAGCCCCAGCGAGAGATCATGTTCCCAAATCTGATCCATTATCATCCCGGTAATCCCGGACACGCCAACAGCCATCTGATACATTCCAGTCATCGACCAGCGGATCGTACCGTCAGCCCCCACAACAAACGTGCCGGGTCTCTCGTCTGCCATCAGAATGTTCAGGCGCAGGACTTGTGGATTCCTGTAGCCATCCGGCACCATTGCGACACGTTCCGGCGCCCATCCGTTCTTCACTGCAAGGCTCCTTACAACATTCGTGTCCTCACTCACAAATGCCGCTATGTAATTGACCTTGCCGTGTGTGTGACTTTTCGCCACTCCAGCAATGCTCTTCATCATCTCAACCTGCACCTTCGCGCTCTCTTCATCGGCTGGCGGCTCCATGCATACAACCACGCTGGTTGTGTTTGTGTCTGCGGCAGGGAACTCAATTGCAAGCCCATCGAGACTCCTCAGAGCCATTTCGAACTTGCGCGTCCGGACCTCCGTGATCTTCTGCCAGTCTCGAAAGCCGACGTACACCCGCCGATCATACCCACGATAGTTCCCTCGAAAGAATCTGTTCGGCGTCACGAACTTGTTTAAAAAGACCGAAGTCACAGACCAGAGACGAGGATCATCGAGGTGCCTATCGAGAAGCTTCTCATGATAAGTGTGAAAGAGCGCTGAAGATCCGGCGTCAAGACTCAGAATAGCAGCAGCCGCTATTGCCATCCCGGAGGCATCAACCCCGCCCGTGGCCTTGATGAACTCTTCCAGCAGATTGTCAACGTCAGCACCCTCATGGCGGAGAGCACTCTTTGCCAGCGCAAAAAGGGGCACAACCTTAGCCTCCGAGGTCCGCTGCAGATTGATGGAGGCATTCGCCTCAAGGACAGCCAGTTCGAGATATTTCGGCTCGCCCGTCAGGTTCCAGAGCCCGAGAAGAGCAATAGTCCTGTGATTGTGCACAAAGGCAAGTTCATTTCCCTTGGCCTGTCTCGCAAGCATCTTGCCGCCGATATCATACGCTCTCCTGTAATTGGCCAGCGCCGCAGCTTTCGTGAGCCTGTAACGTGCCGGCGGCGGAACGAAACACTTCGTGATCTCCCGCATCTCATCTGTCATGGGGCCTTTATCGCGCCCGAAGTGATCGACATTGACAAGGAAATCACCAATTCTGTGGCTCTGCATCACGGACAGGTATTCCTCCTTGTCGAATGTGAGCTTTAGATATTCCTCGACGCCAAAACGACGTCCGTGTTCATCGGGCTCAGGATCAGTCGGGGTAAGAATCATATAGCCGTGCCCGTTTATTATCCTGATCAGGAACTGCGGATCGGTGTTGCATAATCGAAACATCTCATTACTGCTGCCGCCCGGCAGATGCATGGCATGCCAGTCGAGACCCATCGCATCCAGAGTACTCTTTCCTGCGTCAGGCAGTTCGTCCAGATTGAAGCTGAACACCTCGAATCTTCCGGAATACTTCTTCTGCAGATCCTTGATCTCAGTGAAACGCTCCTTACGATCCAGAGCATCCTGAGACCAGAAGCAGGACAGATAGACATGACCCGCGCGATCCACGGGAAAGACTATTGTCTGACCATCTACCCGCTTGAAGCTTCCACGGAACACAAGACTGGAACTCGTCGAATTGAAACGGTTCTTGAGAAATCCTAAAGCCTTCAGGCTCTCCTTAAACTTACTGCCTAGAGTATCGCGCATCGCCTTCTGCAGACCCGCCTGCCCAAGATTGAAGGCCAGCTCGGAGGCCATAATGAGACTCTCTATTTCTGCCGGTGTCCCCCGATACCTGTCCGCCATTTCAGCAATTGCGACAGCCTGCTCATGCTCGGTGGCGCCCTTTCTATCAAAGTCCAGCTGAAGAAGGAGAACATCTGCCTCCAGTCGCTCGGCAGCATACTCGTATGGCGCATCGAGGAGGAGCTTCGCTGTTTTCAGTAGATCCGTGCGGTTGGGCTCATCGTTTTTCAGCACCATGAGCTCTTTCTGCACCTGAAAGGCAACGCCCAGCACCTTGAACCTGTTGGGGGCCTTGGCTTCCTCCTCTACGAGGGACAAGGCGCTGTGAGCAACGCGCTTGAGAACCAGACGACGGCGCGTGGTAGATTCAATCTCCGTGGCTGCAGACAACTCATCCTGGAGCCTGACAATGACGTTCTCAGGAATTTCTTTCGGCTGTACCGGCGCAGCCGAGCCGGAGAACACCGGCAGTGCCAGCAGAAGAGCGACCGTCAAGCAGGCGCGCCGCCCTATAAAGATCTCCACGGCTGAAAACTGAATACCAAACATAGATCACACCTCTCTATTTACCTCTGATACACAGGAATAAACCTGTGCGGAGTGCCTAGAATGAGAATCGACATTGTCGTGGACTGGATATTTCCGCCCGCATCAGGAGGCCATGATCCGTCCTTCGTCTGCTTTTCAACCAGGGCATCACGGATTTTCGGATACCACCGGGCATAGTGGTCGTCACCCGCCTGAACCATGGACTGGATCGCATAGTAATGCGTGTAATAGAAATATCCTGTGTTCGCGAAGACACCGTCAGGCAGATTGCTGACATAGTTAATGCCTGCATTCACCATCTGCGAGTCTCGCTCGCCGCAAAGCTGGGCCGCATAGAGCCCTCCGCCGCTGCATGCGATGGACACAACCCCCCCCCCCATGTAACTGAAGCCGCCCGTGCCCTGTACCTGAGCGCCCTCGAGATATTTCACGAGACGCTTGATAGCCTCATCGGGCACCATGATGCCAGCCTGTCGCGCGGAGGCCAGTCCGATGAAGACCATAACTGTTACAGATGTATCCTGCCCCGCATCGGGTGACGGCTGGTAGCGCCACCCACCAGCAATGTTCTGCGAACGGAGAATCACCTTGACCGCCGCATCCAGCGCCTTAAGCAGCTCCTCGTCGTCCTTCTCGCCCTTCGTCATACCCCACATTTCCGAGAGAGCCAATGTGGCCAGCCCATGTTCATACATGCTCTGCCCCAGATAGCCGTCGGAGACCGACTTTGCCTTCTTCAGCATCCAGTCCTTGGCCTTATCCAGTGCTTTGGCATTGGGGCCGTACCCGGGAAACTCGCCTTTGACCATAAAGGACATTAATGCCAGCGAAGTGCAGGCCATCTGAAACCTGTCGGCACTCCAGGAACCATCCGCGCCCTGAGTCTTTAGAAGAAACTTGAGGCCGTCATCGATCGCTTTCGATGCCTCCTCGGTCAGCTCAGGGGCTCCATCTTCAGTCTTCGATTGAGCCAGCGGCGCCTTAGCAGCAGCACGTGCCGCAACCTTCGCCTCAGCGCCTTTCTCCCGTGCGACCTTCTCCTGTGCGAAAAGCGGGCAGGAAAGAACAATTGCAACGAGGATCGCGATGCCGCGTTTACCGGCACCGCTATTCGCTGCCATTTGTGTCCATTCGTGGTTTTTCATTTCGCCAGCCTTTCGTAATAGTCCTTAAGAAATTCGCGGTACTCGAGCGGCAACTCTCTCACAAAGTTCTCATTCAACGCTGCCCTGTCACGTCGACCGAGGACCTCCCATTCAGATCTGCCGCCCTTCGGATCCTCGCCCCCCACGCCGCCCCAATTCTTGTCATATTCAGGAATAAGCTTGTTGGACATCTTGAACATCGTAACGATGACGGGGGGCTTGACCTTCTTTCTGTGCCTGACCCGACCCGGTTCCGGAATTTCGACACAGCGGAGCGCGTATTCCAGAATACACTGCCGCAGTTTATCCTCCGATGCATCAAGCTTTGCATAAGCGTTCTTGCCATCACCTTTGTCCAGCGGGGCGATCGCCGCCTCCGTCAAGCTGCCGGCTGCGACAATTGATGCATGCTGTTTTGTGGTCACAAGAAGATTGCTTGCCGCGGCCACAATACCCCGCACTTCGGGAACCAGCTTGGGCAGATCCTTCGCGTCCGCACGGTAGGCGGCAACAGACACGGCCTTCTGCCGCAAAAGAAGGTCAACCATCTCCATCATGGTGTAATACTCACGCGGGGCTTCGTCAGGTTTAACACTGGGTATGAAGGCAATCTTCGAGGCCAGCCCGCGCAGCTCCGCCATGCTCTCCTTGAGCGAGCTCTCTGTGACCGTCAGCTCGTCAAGACACTCTTTGCTCTGACCAGCCTCGTATTTCGCTAGGGCATTCTTCACCGGACCCAGAGCCTTCCCATAGACCGGCATGGCGGTTGCCTCATCCAGGGCGGCGCAGAACTTACCAATGCCTTCCGCCAGACTGCTCAGGGCACCTGAACTGCCCTGATTCTTCTTGCCATCCGACGCCTTAATCGAGCTGATCACCCTGCTGAACTCGTCGAGAAGAACAACCCCATCCGTATGTCTGTCCTGCAGGAACTCGAGAGCGATAACAAAGTAGTAGTATTGGTTTTTCGATCTATCGAGCTGACGGCTTAGAGCAAAGACTGACGCCACTGCGATCTCCTGCGCCTTCATAGCCGCAGGCAAACTCCCACTCTCGATCTGGCGTACTGAGGAATCCATATCCGATGCCGCGCTCAGAATGGTCTGCTCGAAATCCAACGCTGCTACTGGATCCGCGAGAATAGAGCGAATTTCAAGAAGAGCTGCAGATAGATTCTTCTGTATGGCAAGCAGCTCTTTCCTGCTTTCCGGCATGCTGGCTTTGGTTGCCGCTATGAGGTCCCTTTGTTCGGCAACGATGTCACGCACATACTTAGCTGGCAGCGCAATGCCCTCGGCACTCATGATCAGGTTGGCCAATGCGAGCCAACCCGCGGCTTCGTGATCGGCAAAGCCAGTAGCAGTCTGAAGCGCATCGAGCGCGTCGTCCTGATGCACTTTAGCGGCAGGAAGCTTATCTTCCTTCAAAGCAGGCGCGGCCTTCGCCATAGCGGACGACGCCCTTTCCAGCAAAGCCAGCATGGGTGGCACCATCCTGCTGTAGCCAGTCCCTCTGCTCTTCCTTTGCAGACGATCCCTCATCTTAAGCACATCAGCGCTCAATTGAAGCTGCGACGGCGCCAGATATGCCCCACTCGTCTTTTTATAGTTAGCGTCCTCGGCCTTCTCACTCAGTCGCAGCTGACCTGTGAACAGCTCTCGAATCATACCGGCCCACTCCACGGACATGCCGGATTGCCCCGCGTAACGGGCGACCTTGCTTATCTCACGAATACGGACACCCGTGATTCCATCAAGCTTTCCAAAAACCCCAGCGGCCTCATCGATCTTACTCTTGAAAAGATCCTGTTTGCCTGTCTCGACAGCCTTCGCGGCTGCCTCGAGCGCATCCTGCGCAGCGGACACGAGAGCATCCGCAGGAGGAATCTCATTGGGCTTCTTATCAAGCAGCTCCTCGCCTGTCGCCGGTATGGAAGGCAGAATAAGGAGACGCACAGCTCTGCGGAGGGTCCGCAAAGCGTGCGCGTTTTCCGCAGCAGTCATCCCGCTGTTCGGCAGGCCTAACTGCCCGAGTTGGGTTATCGCTTTAGAGAAGATCTCCTCCCCGTTCAGAAGCGCCTCATATTCCGACCCAACCCGCACACCACACTCCAGCTCAAAGATATTTCTTATGATAGTGCTCTGCAAATCCACTGCCTCTGAAATCTTCCCGCCGGCCAGAAGAGCCGATCCCTCAGTCATACACTTCTCGATGCCGGCGGAACGCAGATGCTTGACCATGCGTACCAATCTTACGATCATCAGCGGATCCTTCGTGTAATCACGCCGCCCGGCGAGCTCGGTCAGGAGAGCATCAATCCACGATGCGAGCTCCCTCTGCCTTGCCGAGAGAGCGGCGTCTTTGCCCGCCAGCTCAAGTGTCTCGGCGCGCAGAGCGCTCTGTTCCTGAGCGATCACATGGAGCTCCGACGCGAACACTTCCATTGCCTCGCGGACGCCCAACTGCAGGACAAGGCTGCTCATCGCGCGCGCAGCAGCATTGATGGTGTTCGCAGCATCCAAGACATCTTGACGATCGCGGCGCACATTTGGACCGAGATCCCGAAGTTTTGCGGCGGCAGCCCCTATATGCTTCGTGGAGACATCACCCAGCCTTGCCCGCAATTCATTCAGTCCCTCAAATTCGGACTTCTCATCGATATTGTTAGCCTTGAGGTCATCAATAATCTCAACGATTCCTTCACCGAGCAGAGCGATGCGCTCCATAAGTATGTCCTGCCGGGCCGACTCAAGGAAGCAAGTCTGCTCAAAAGAGGCATCCCTGGGGTCCAGCGCCCTGATCACATCATATGCTGCCCGTTCCTGCCGGTATACGGCACGAAGCTGATCAAGCAAACGCCCCTTCTGCTCACGGACTTTCGCCAGGTAGTCTTCTTTCGAGAGAAACGATATTCGCCTGAATTCGGAGCGGGCCAGATGCGGGCCTCCGGGCGGAGGATATTTGTCGCTGACCTCAAGCGCGAAGGTTATGTCTTCGCCGATCTCGATATTCTTTATCGCTTTGCGATAGTCCCAGTCGACAACCTGTGTCGCACGCCCATCTGATATTTTCGCCACAAACGGCACAGACTTCTCCTCGGCCATTCCTCGCCTATAAACAACCCGGGCAGCCCCTATCCCATGATCATCCCGGACACGATAAGCCAGATGCAGTTCACGCCCTATCGTGGCGAACAGGTCATCCTTAGGCCTTGTAAGCTCGACCTGCGGCGCCTGATCTGGCGCAACCTGAAGGTAGTGCTTAGCAGTTGCGAAGCTGAAGTTGTGTTCCTTCTCGACCCAGGAGAACGCGTATGTTCCTGAGGCCTTGGCATCCATTGCATGCGTAACGACAAACCCATTATCGCTCACCTTAAGCTGCACCGGCTGGCTGTCATCTGCGATGAAGGCGGCGCTACTGACGGCCGAGTCAAGCGTGAGAGCCCATTCAACGCGCACTCCCTCAGGAACCGTAAGCGTCATAGACTCCATTACCTCAGGCTTCCTGCCCATGTATTCCGGATAGACGAGACGAATGCGAGTAGTCGCCGGTCGCGGCGCGGAAATAACCCTGACCCTCTGCCAGTCAGTTTCGGCATCGCCGGCACTGATGCAGTAATCGAAGCTGCGGAAAGCCGATGCGATCTTGTATTCACAAACACCCTCGGCAATATCCAGATTGCGGCTGTGGGGCCTGCCCTTGCCCGTCTTCAGCGCAAGCTTCGCCTGAGTCGGCATTTCGCCGGAAATCCTTGCGGAGATCACCACCGCATCGCCCTCTTTGACGACGATGCCGGCACCGGCCAACTCAATTCCTGTTCGTGTTGGGTAGTGCGCTGATCGCCACGGAGTAAAGACACGCGTCAACCCTGTCTTGAGGAGCGGCATATTCATGAGCGCGATCGCCAGAATCACGAGGGAGAGAAACACTGACCGCACCAGGGGCCTCTTCATAATGCCGAATGGCACGACCTCCGCCGGATCAAAACTGCCGGATGCGGCGTCAGCCTTCTTCACCGTCAGGTCAGACATCGCTTCAGATGTACCAATCATTTCCGTCTGCTCCGACAGCTGAACGCCTGTAACGAGCAGACTTTCCATATTCTCGTAATGCTTCTCCACCTTCAAAGCGTTCTCCGCGCCGCTGAAGGCCTTGAGATTCCGCCATCCTCCGGCCCAGGCCCTGTAGACTGGATATGCAAGCAGGGCCGGGAGAACGATGCCGCGCAGAGCCGCGTGCAGGTGGATCACCCAGTCGACAGCCAGAGCCAGGAGGAAAAGGAGTATCAGCCAGGAAGAAAGGGTCATCAGCCCCATCAACATGTTCAACAGCTGGCTGCGGCCATGAACAACCTGCAGGCGCGCGTAAAGTTTCGCCGGTTTAGTCGCTTCTCTCACAACAGATCATACCTCCTTCGCACGATCCACTCACAACCGGTCAACGCTATAAGTATCAGAGCGAACAACCAATTATCCCAGAGCGACTGCTCCGTGCGACTTGTTGTCTCCGTTCTGCTGCGGTCGATCGAACTTGATAAAGACCCGACCTCAGAGAGTCGTAGACACTTGCCGTTCGAGAGCTCTGCGATTCTCTTGAGACGCTCCAACTCCATATCCGTAGAGGCCATCTCGGCGCTGATATCAGCCACCTGAAATTCGATTGTATTGGCAAAGTCAAGATCCTCTTCTTTCGCCTGCATACGGTAGCGCCCCTTCCCCGGGGGGGCAAAGTAGCCAACATACAGCCCGGGCCTGCTGGAATCAGGGGACAGACTGACAGTGCGGGGATTGCTCTCCTCATCATTCTCACTCACCGCCCTGACGAATACATCATACCTCGACTGAAGCACCGGCTCATATCCATCATCGAGGACCTCAGCATATATCCTGACCTGATCACCCTCCGGATAGCTGACACGGTCGGTTTCCATACGAATCTGCTTATGCTCGCCCATAAGACGGGAGAGGGTGAGGAACTGAATGCACTGCGACCATACCCGCCAGTGATATTTGTCACCAGTCCTGAACCGAAGACGCCAGAGCCTGTCGGTAGCCATAAGCATACACTTGCCGGTACCATAACGTTGCCAGGAGATGAGAGGATACGGCGTAACTCGCGAGCCGGAGTCCGACAGTGTGGCCAGAACAGATGCGCCCGGGCGGGTCTCAAGCAACGGCGGCAAACGATCCAGCGGCGCCACATGCGTCCAGAGCCTGTCGTTCCTGTCTCTATTCATCTCAAGCGTCAGAACCAGACTGCTGCGACCTTCGGGCGTGAGAACCGGATGCACGCTCTTGCCAATATCCAGCCACTTGTCTTTTCCATTGAACTTGACAGGCAGCATTCTCTCGACCGCCGTACCTTCATAGCTGCTCGGCGAAAACTTCGGCCCGGCAAGCATGAGAAGCGATCCGCCTCTTTCCTTGACAAGCTCCTCGAGTCTTGCGAGCTCGCCTTCCGTAAAGAAGCTCGACTCGACATCACCGAGAATGACCAGATCGTACTTGAAAGCAGCTTCAGCATCCTCAGGAAAACGGGCAATATAGTCCGAAGACTGCATAGCGATGTCATTATCCGCACTCGTTGCTATGAACTTCGCATTGATTCTTGGATCGCGTTTCAGGATAGCGCGCAGGTAGCGGAATTCCCAGCGCGCACTGCCTTCAATACAGAGTACGTGTATCTTCTCGTTCACGACCCGGATGCTCTTTGCGGTCCTGTTATTCTGCGGCGTGGCTTCGTCTGCGAACGCCTCGGCTATCACCTCAAGAACAACTGCGCCCTTGGCTTTCACGCGGGCATCAAAAGCCATGTCCACATACTGAAGGCCACCCTCGAGCAAAACGGTTTGTCTTGCCACCTCCTTCTCATCGAACTTGACAACCACATCTGTACTCCGCTTTTCATAGCCTTTCGAACGAATCTGGACACGCACAGGTACCGTATCGCCCACGAACGCAACATCCTGGACGATAACATTCCTAATCGAGACATCATCCGGCTCCGAAATCCCGATGGGCAGAGTGAACACCGGAAGCCCCCTGACGCCTAGATCATAAGCTACAGCCTCAGGCTGACGGTCACCCGTCTCGATGCCGTCCGTCAGCACAATAATCCCTGCGAGCGAATTGCCTCGATTCGCACTGGCCGCCTCCCTCATAGCCTCAGCCAACGATGTGCCCCTATCCTGCGCCTCGATAGCCGCAATCTTCTCTCTGGCATCACTCCCATCATCGCCCAGCACGGCAAGTGATTCCCCGAAAGCATAATAGCGTATATCGAGATCCTCGCTCAGAGAATCGAAGATCGGCGCGGCGGTCTTCGAAAGAAGACTGCGAGCCAGATCCATACGGGATGCCGCCGCGATAGCGTTGAGCTGCTTCGTATTGAGATCCGGCCTGGCTTCACCCGTACCAGCCAGGGGCAGAAAGCCGAGTGCAACCGCGGCATCCTCGATATCCTCCGGTGTCTTTCTCTGGTCGCGGATAGTCATGCTCTGCGACTTGTCTACAAGAACGGCCAGAGACCTTTTCCCCTCGTGAGTCTCCTTCAATGCCACGGTTGGCTCAAACAATGCCGCAACAACAAGCAGCAGAATCGTCACACGTATCGTCATCAGGCATATCCGCAGCCCCAGCTTCAATCCACGCTCGCGACGATAGAGGAGGAACGTCGCTGCAACTACCCCGATAATTACCAGAAGACAGAGAGAAACGGGCAGCGTCCTGACAAAGAGGAACTGCTCCACTTCGGTATTCTTAAAGAATAGCGACATCATGCTGCTCCCCCTGCCTGTTTAGACACCTTCTCAGAAAAGCCCCGCTGTCCCTTCCTGCCGAATACGCCTGAAGCAACCACACTCTCCAGAATGAGAATGCCCAGGCACGCCATCAGCAAAGCCCTCCAATACTCATAACCGTTACGAATACTCTCCACGATCGATGCTGGCGAATCCGTAATGGTAATACCTGTCGGCTCGAGAGCAGCCTGCGCCTGAGCAACATCCAGGCACCTGACGTCCGACTCCTGCGTATCGATATTCACTGCAATCGGCATGCCCAGCGCCTGCACACTAACGCGCGCCATGTAGAAGCCCGCCTCACGTGCATGATCTAGAAACGCCACGTATTGGCCGGCGTGCTCCCGCACAGGCACAGTGATCGTCTCGCCGGAAGGAGTATCAAATACCCCATCGTTGGCATCGGGGCGGTCAGGATAGGACAGAGATAGCGAATCACCAACAACCTGAGACTTCTCGAATTCACGACCTGTCAGATAAGTGACAATCTGCTGCAGCAACATGGGGAAGACCGGGGTCAGCGCCATGTTGTTCCATGACGGATTGGATGATGTCGTAAACATGAAGACGGAGCCTCTTCCAATACTGTGCTCAAGAAGAATTGGCGTAGCGTTTCCTGAGAGATTTAGGACTGTAGTGCTCCCCGGCAGAGGCTTGACCACAAGAAGGCTGTAAAACTGCGTCTCACTGAGCAGGTCCTTTGGCAGCGATTGCAGGGGCCGACAGATGGGATGCTTGGAAAGAATAGGATCCAGCGGGCGACCGGCGCCCATTTCATCACTCACCTTCTCGACTCTGTCAATAGTGCCGGGAAGCAACGCGCCACCCTTCATACCGGATCTCTTGTTCCACACCTCCGCCTTCATATTCTCACCACCGAACCAGATGAGACCATTCCCGGCCCTGACATAATTCCTCAACTCCTTTGCCTGCTCTTCCGTTATCTCGGGAACATCTGACAGGATTACGATATCGAAGTTCTTGATGTCCTGAGACGGCAGCGACAACCATGAGACCGACTGCACCTTAAACTCTTCCTCCGTGGACGAGTCACCCCTTGCACGAAGAGCCTTGCTGATGAAACCCTCCAGGCTGTTACCGTAAGATTTGCCTTCAACGCACAATATGGATACACGACCCCGCACATTTGCGATGGCCCTTCGAACATCGTCAAGAGGCAATGCGTCATTCTCAAGCTTGGCAACAAGCTTTACAGAGCCGGCATTCTGGAAGGGAACAAATAACGAGACAGTCTCAGATGATCTCGGACCAATGACCGGAATCACTTTGCTGTCAACGATGATGTCATCCATCAGGCAGCTGATTCGGACATTGTTCGTCGCCACAAGACCGGCGTTCCGTACAGTCGCATGGTAGCGTGCCATCGTGCCCTTGCGTAGAAGACCTGAGAAGAGTTCAAATTCTGTCACAACCAGATTGTCCGGGGCACCCTGAACAGGAACAATGAATGTATCTGCCGCCTTGTCCAGCTCAGTCAAACCGTCCACCAGCCAGGACGCCGGATTCTCCCAGTCTCTTGCCTGCATATCGGTGACTATGTAGACTTCCTTCTGTATGGCATGCATGTCCGCTACCAGCTTCATGAGCTTCGCCGTGACGGTCTCGAGCTTGAGTGCCGTCGGCAGAGCTTTCTGTTCATGCAGAATCTCGGCAAAGCGCTTCTCTTCAAAGGCCATATTTCTGACGACGACCTTGTGTTCGTCGGCAAGCAGTATGAGAGAGACTGGAGAGCCGGGCGAAATAGTCGCAACGAGCTCATCGATCTTGTCCAGGGCCCGCTGGAACCGGGTCGACGTGCCGTCGCTGTGCTGCATACTGTAAGATGCATCAAGGGCGATTATCACCCCTGCCCTGCGCTCACCTAATTTGGCAGCCAGGCCCTCGGCTCTGTCCGTGGCCGGCTTTGCCACCGCGAAAACCAAAAACAGAACCGCCAGACAGCGCAGCAGCAGAAGAAGAAGGTCGCGCAGTCTCAGCTGACGCGAACGGACCCTTATACTCCTGTTCAGGAACTGCATCGCAGCCCAGTCCGTATGCTTGACCTGATACCGGTTGAGCAAGTGTGCCAGGATCGGCAACGCGAGCCCCAGTCCAGCTAAAAGCAGAAGTGGGTTCAGAAAAGACATTATGAATGCCCTCCTCTAAACACAATGCTAGTCCTCAGAACAGAAGTTTTTCTTCTGCTTCCTGAACCCTGAACCCTGAACCCTTTAACCTTTTTCATAATCTCGCACCCACGGACGTTCCTGACAACGTAGATTCCCGATTGAAGAAGAACTCACTGAGTACGGCGTCCAGGGGACGCGAGGTGTCAATGGTCATGTAATCCA
>CAYWNP010000055.1:0-1964 GCA_964459675.1 uncultured Akkermansia sp.
ATGGCATAGAACGTGCTAAAATTCAGTCTGTTTTCTAATGACTAAAAGGAATGTGATTATGGACTTGCAAAAGACAACGAATCAGATCGCGGCGCAGGCGGAGACACTCGCAAAGATCCGCCAAGAGGTCAACAAGGTGATTGTGGGGCAAGAGAAACTTATCGACCGTCTGATCATCGGCTTGATTACTGGGGGGCATATCTTGCTGGAAGGCGTCCCTGGGTTAGCAAAGACGACCGCGGTAAAGACTCTGGCTGATGCTCTTGGCCTTCTCTTTCACCGAATCTCCTTTACCCCAGATCTGCTCCCTGCGGATGTGATTGGAACTATGATTTACAATCCTAAGGATGCCACCTTCGCTCCGAAGAAGGGACCTGTCTTCACCAACCTGCTCCTGGCGGATGAAATTAATCGCGCCCCGGCCAAGGTTCAGTCGGCCCTCCTCGAAGCCATGCAGGAGCATCAGGTGACCCTCGGGGACAACACCTACCAATTGCCGGAGCCCTTCCTCGTGATGGCAACCCAGAATCCGATCGAGCAGGAGGGGACCTATCCTTTGCCAGAAGCCCAGGTTGACCGCTTCATGTTGAAATGCGTGATCACCTATCCTTCACGCGATGATGAACGCCGCATCATGACTCGTTTCACTCACAAGCAGACGGCAACCATTCAACCTGTTATCACAGCGGATCACTTAAAAGATCTGCGCGAGACTCTCGAACAAGTCTATTGCGATGAGAAGGTTGGCGACTATATCCTCGATATCGTCTTTGCAACGCGTGACCCCAAGGCTTATAAGTTGGACTCTCTTGCGGGACAGATTCAGATGGGGGCGTCACCGCGTGCGACGCTTTGCTTGAACCTTGCCGCACGGGCCAATGCCATGATTCACGGACGCGCCTATGCGACTCCTCAGGATGTCAAGGAGATCGCACACGATGTCCTGCGCCATCGCATTATGCTCACCTACGAGGCTGAAGCCGAAGAACTGACGCCAGATGCCGTCATTACGACCATCCTCAACACCATCTCGGTCCCATAATGGCCATAAATACCACAGAGTTGATGAAGCAAGTGGGGAAGATCAAAATCCTCACCTCACACCTGATCGACGACCAGTTGACCGGTGATTATCACTCTATGTTTAAAGGGCAGGGGGTTGAGTTTGATGAAGTGCGGCCCTATGTGGCAGGGGATGACATCCGCTCGATTGATTGGAATGTGACCGCACGGACAGGTGAGCCACATGTCAAACGCTTTTCAGAGGAGCGTGAGCTCACCGTGATCTTTCTCGTTGATGTTTCCGGCTCTCAAGTCTTTGGTTCTAAGACGCGCTCAAAGTCGGAACTCGCCGCAGAGATCACTTGCCTGCTTGCACTGACTGCTATCCGGAATCAGGATAAGATCGGCCTGATGCTCTTTACCGATCGTATTGTGAAGTCGATCCCCCCACGTAAAGGTCGCACGTCGGTCATGCGGCTTGTCCGTGAAGTGTTGGCAGCCGATGAGACCCGCGAGGGGACGGATATTACAGCTGCTTTGCGCTTCTTAAATAATGTCCAGAAGCGGAAGGCCGTTGTTTTTCTCGTCTCCGATTTTCAGGATTCGGGTTATGAAAAAGAGTTGCGAGTGACTGCCCGGCGTCATGATGTCATCGCCTGTCCTATCTCGGATCCCTGCGAATTTGAACTCCCGGATGTCGGTCTGATCGAGATGCAGGATCCCGAGTCCGGCGAGTTGTTGCTGGTGGATACGGGATCAGCCACCGTGCGTAAAGCCTTTGCAAGCCGTGCCAGTGAAGAAAATGAGAAGTTGATGAAGTTTTTTAAACGGACGGGAATTGATACGATTTCCCTCTCAACAGGGCGCCCCTATATTGATGATGTGCGTGCCCTGTTTAGAAGGAGGGCTAGAAAATGAAGCCGATATTCCACCATTCCCTCTTACTTTGCGCTCTCCTCCTC
>CAYWNP010000055.1:2064-15830 GCA_964459675.1 uncultured Akkermansia sp.
CCCAAGTATCGGCTTGCCCCTTTCGCTGTTGAAATCTTGGATCAACGCGTTGCGCCCCCACGACGCCAAACCTTTGTTACCAAGTCGGTACGTTTTCCAGGAGAGGGGGCTCGTCCTTCTGTAACAGGCGATCCAGAGGTGACGTTGAAACCGGAGTGGATTCCTCCTACGGCAAAAACAGTGACGCTCTGGGTGGTTTTAGTCATTCTGGGTTGCTTACTCTTTGTCGGGATGGTTTATGGCTTGATGCAGATTTCTCGCCGAGTCAAGGAGTATAAAATGTCGCCCATTGAGCGTGCTCTGGTTGAGCTTCAACGGCTACTCAGTCGCAACCTTCCCGCGAAAGGACTCTATAAGGATTTCTATATTGAACTGACCATGGTGGTCCGCCGTTATATTGAACGCACCCATGGCATTCATGCTCCTGAACAAACAACGCAGGAGTTTCTCTTGGCTGCTTCACAGCATCCACTTTTTAAACACGAGGTCCTTGTTCAGTTGAAAACCTTCCTCGAGTCTGCGGATCTGGTCAAGTTTGCAGGTCAAGAGGCGACTCCTGTCATGGCCGAAGATGCAACAGTGAAGGCAAAACGTTATATTGAGGATGATTCTCGCCAGATGGCCACCCCCTCCTCAGCACCTTCCAAGAGTTAATCGCTATGTTTAATTTTTCTACACCACTTGCTTTTATACTTCTGATTCCGTGGGCGATTGCCGCGTGGCGGCTCTATCGCACAGGAAACAAGTCAGGTGTGTTGTTTGCCCCTGCAGCACGGCTTCCAGCCAATACCGCGGGATGGCGTGTGGCGATTGCGAGACTTTTGCCCGCGCTCTTCCTGTTGGCCGCGCTTCTCCTCATCATCGCCGTCGCACGTCCACGCACAACACTTACGCGTGAACAGCGCTCAGTCAATGCGATTGCAATCGAGATGATCGTCGACGTCTCTGGCTCGATGGAGGCGCTCGACCTTTCTCCTGGACTGGATAAGACCCGTCTCGATGTTGTGAAGGATATGTTTTCCACCTTTATCCGCAAACGCCCTGACGACCTGATTGGACTCGTGACCTTTGGTGGGTATGCCTCTACGCGTGCACCCCTGACGCCGGATCATCGTGCGCTGGCGCATGTTTTGACGGGCGTGGAGATCCCGAAGAATCGACTCGATGAGCAAGGACGGCCTGTTGACCAGGAGGAGACGATGACTGCGATTGGCGATGGCCTCTCGACAGGTCTTGCCCGTCTCCAAGATGCGGAACCCAAGACGCGCATTGTGATTCTCCTCTCGGATGGCGAATCCAATACCGGCATTATTCAGCCAGACCAAGCCGCTGCGGCAGCTGCGAAGCTGGGGATACGGGTCTATACGATCGGCGTTGGGAGTCATAACAACCGTACGCCCTTCCGCACCCGCGACATCTTTGGTCGTCAGAGTGTCGGCTATATGAACCTTGCCTTTAACGAGCCGCAACTTAAGTCCATTTCCGAAAAGACCCAGGCACGTTACTTCAATGTCCGTGACAATGAAGGTTTAAAGCGTGCGCTTGAGGAAATCTCCAAGTTGGAGACGACTCAGATTAAGCGTGATATCTATGAACGCTACAACGAACACTTTGTGGACTATTTATTATGGGGTGCAGGGTTGATTGTTCTCGCAATCACGTTGCACATGGCTTTGACACGTCGCTTGCTTTGACGCTTATTTCGTTAAGATTATTATGAGATTCGCATATCCATATCTGCTCTTGCTCCTCTCGCTGGTTCCGCTTGTCGGGATCTTGTGGGTCTGGCTTTTCAGACGCGCACGCGCTGGACTCTCGCGCCTGATCGCGCCTGCGCTTCAAGCCAAACTGATGCCTGCTCAATCGCAAGGACGCTTCATGGTGCAGTTTGTCCTCGTCATGTTGGGACTGACAACCCTTATTTTTGCTGCAGCTCGTCCTCAATGGGGCATGAAGGATGAAAAAGTCTTTACCCGTGGACGGAATCTGGTGATCGCCTTGGATGTCTCGCGTTCCATGCTGGCCCAGGATGTACACCCCAATCGTCTCGGCCGTGCTAAGGCTGATCTCATGGACTTGATCGATGAGTTAAAGGGGGACCGGGCCGCATTATTGGCCTTCCGTAATAAGGGTTCCCTGCTCTGTCCCCTGACCACGGACTACTCCTTTTTACGTCAAGCATTGGACGGAACAGGGCCAGAGTCTGCTCCGCGGGGCGAGACAGATCTCGGGGATGCAATTCGCAAGAGTCTTGAAGCCTTAGACCCCGCCGTCGATGAGTTTAATGCGATTCTGCTCATTTCAGATGGTGAAGATTTAAAAGGGGGCGCCTTAGAGGCGGCCCGCGAAGCCGCAACACGTAACATCCCGATCTTCACTGTCGGCATTGGTGATATTGCAGGCGCGACCATTCCAGATGAGGCCAAAAAAGGATCGCTCCAATTTAGAGGCTCCCCGGTCACCACAAAACTTATGGATGAGACCCTGGCGGCGGTTGCCAAGGCTTCAAACGGTTTTTATATTCCCTTGCGTACAGCAGGTACGGCACATACCACCTTGGGCTCCATTTATCGAAATCATCTAGCGAGGATCGCAACCCAGCAACAACAGGAGACGATGCAAAATCGTATACAAGACCGTTATCAATGGTTTTTGTTCCCAGCCCTTTTGGCCTTGCTCATTGCGGCATGGTTCAGTCGAGGCCGACTGAGTGGTGCGATTCGCCGTGCACAACCTCTGGCGTCCGCTGCCCTGCTTGTTTTCGTTGTGAGCTTCGCACAGGCGCAGTCCACAAACCTACTGACGCCGACTATGGGGCAGGGGAGCACTAATGAGCCACCTCCGATGGTTGTTGCACCAGGAAGGGAGGGCGCACGTATCGCTCAAGGCTGGCTCAAGCAGGGGAAATATCGTGAGGCAGCTGAAGGCTTCCTCTCTGCTGCTCGGGGGGCCGATAGGGATGAAGCCGACCGCTATCGCTACAATGCAGCCTACTCGTATTACCAAGCCAAAAACAACGATAAATGTTTGGAGACGTTGCGTCCGCTTCTCTCCTCCAAGAAATTTGTGGCGCGTGCGGGGGAATTGCAGGCGAAGCTCCAAATGGAGCAGGTGAAGGTCAAAGGCGCAGAAGATCCGCTTGCTAAGTATGAAGCCTTGAAAGAGGCTGCGGTAGGCTTCCAACTTGCCTTGCGTGAGACGCCTAAGGATGAACGTTGCAATCAGAATTTCTCTCGCGCAGCTTGGCCGATCCCAGAGGCGAGGGAGTCTGCGCATATTGCAAAAGTTTTAAAGGAGCATGAAAAGACGTCTCCGGATCAACTGCTCGGGACGATGTTGAAAGAACAGCGGAAACTGATGGACGAGTCCTGCAGCCTCTTTACAAACGAAGCCCCTGAGATGGTCCGCCTTGCCGATGCCTTAGGCGCTCGCCAGGAGAAGCAGTCTGATCTCTGGATACCCTTAAAGCAGCATGTGATACAGGCGGTTACCAATCAGCAACAACAAGCACAGGTTCTTCAACAGGTTGAACTGACACGGGACATGATGAAGGGCGCTTCGGAGGCGTTGTCGGATCTGCTTCCGGAGTCTGTGGGGGAGGTCGCTCAATCCGAACCCTCGATCTATCAGTTGTGGAAGGCTGTCGCAGCGCCACCCAATCTGGTGGACGAGGATATAGTCTGTCAAAGTAATGCAATCAAAAAGTTAGCGCCGCGTTATCTGCAGGAACGCGATACGCAACCTGAAGCCTTGCAGGTAACAAAGCTATTTTCACAACGCTTCCCTGAGTGGGCCAAGCAATACGTCGAACAGGCGAAGTCCAATACGAATATGCCCCCCTTTAAGGCCGAGGATCAAGCAAAAATTAGAGTGCTGGCCACACATACCGAAAAGTTGCAAGAGGAGATTCTTGCCCCAAAGACAGCAGCGATTGACCGTCCAGGGTTGAAGAAACAGGCGTTGAAGAACCTTCTCGAGATCCGCGAGCTCCTTCCGAAGAATCCGAGTAGTTCCCAGAATCAGCAACAGCAGGATCAACAGCAAGAACAACAACAAAAAGAGCAGAAGCAACAACAGGATCAGCAACAGCAAGAACAGAAGCAACAAGATCAGCAACAGCAGCAAGAGCAGCAACAGGAACAACAAGAGAAAAAGAAGGATGAAGCTCCTAAGGATGTCCAAGAACTGTTGCGTCGTGCGCTTGAGCGTGAAAAAGAGCGTGAGAATGAGAAGCGCGAACGCATGAGCCGACTTCCGATGTCCCCCTCGGAACGAGATTGGTAGGGGTACATTGGCAGTGGGCAGTAGCAGTTGGCAGTTAATACCCAGGAACAAGCGAAGCAGTAGGTGTATCAGACAAAAATGTGAAAAAGCGATATAAAACATGTAGCGTGCTTTTGCAGAGACTGGCTTTTGCCTCTCTGCTTTTCTGCTTTTCCTTCACCTCTCTTTTCGCAGCTGAGGTGTCGCTGAATATTCAGCTCTCTCGTCAAGCAATTTACCTAGGGGAGAGCGTCAATCTCAATATTTCCGTAGAGGGTGCAGACCAAGGCGTCTCGACTCCAGATCTCTCAGCACTCTCACGTGCTGAGATTCAGTTTCTCGGTGCCCACAGTAATAGCCGTTCGAGTATCTCGGTCATCAATGGGCGCGTGAAGCGCGAGATCTATCAAGGTCGTATTTTTGCCTATCAGATCAAGCCCTTGGCTAAAGGACGGTTTCACGTGGGGTCTATACGTGTCATGGTCAATGGAAAAACCTATCAACACCCAGGGGTTTCCCTAGAGGTGACGGGGATTGAACAACAAGACTTTGTACTTGCAAAAGTTTCGGCCTCTTCACCTGCGATCCTTGTTGAAGAGCCTTTTACGGTGACGCTCACTGTGGCTGTGGCTGACTTGCCAGAGCCTTATGCAAAGGACAATGAGCCACTCTTTGCGAATCAGCTTCCTCAGCTGAATGTTGATTTTCTTGAGCTTAACCGTCAGCAGGATCCTGGCCTAAAAGGACCTGACCTGAATCAGCTTTTGAATGGTCTGATTGATCAGACTGGCCGACAGCCAAGTTTTGCACTGAATAACTATCAGAGTCGCGACATGATGAATGTTGGTGCGTTTTTTGACGGGGATCCCTTCCAGCCACGTCCGATTCGTTTTCGTTTGCCAGTCACCCGAAAAAAAATAAATGGCAAATCCTACCGGGAATATACGTTGACGCTAAACTATGTTGCCAGCAAGGAGGGTGATTACACCTTTGGCCCCTTGACGTTTAAAGGAAAAATCATTGCGGGAGTCAATGCATCGCAACAGGCGATTCCTCAAGAGATCTATACGATCGGTCCTGCGGTTACGGTCCGTGTGACGCCTCCACCGGATGAAGGGCGTCCTGACTGTTTCATTGGTGCCGTAGGACGCAATGCCCAGGCAACGGCTGTACTCGATGCGAGTTTGTGCAAGGTTGGTGATCCACTTACGTTGACACTTGAGGTGACCGGGGGTGTCAGTATCTCGAATATGCGTACGCCGATTATTGGACTTCAGCCCGAGCTGACACGTGACTTCAGAGTTTATGATGAGAATGTGAAGTCTGAGACCTTGTCGAACGGTAAGCGATTTACCTATCAGGTTCGTCCCCTGCGGGAAGGTACGCTTGAGTTTCCTCCTGTAAAGATCGGTTACTACAATTCTGAGCACCGTGCGTATGAAATCCTGACGACGCAGCCCCTTCCTCTTCAGGCTAAGCCGACCACGCAGATTGCCACGGCAAGTGGTCCGTTAACCGATGAGAAGGGTTTACAGGAGAGCCAAGCGAGTCTGCCCAGTGGCATCACTGTGGTTCCTCTTGCAAAGACGAACGATACCTTGTGGCCTTCCTTGCAGACGATGCTGCTGCTCGGGCTCTCGGGGCCACTCGCTTGCCTGTTGGTGTTTTTGAAAAACCCCTTTGAACGGTTTCTCTTGAATCTGCGAGCGTATCATCGAACCACGGGCGCACTTCGGCGTGCACAGCGAGCCTGTCAGCAGGCAAAAACACCCGCCCATTTGCTTCAAGCCACACGCTGTTATCTTGCTGAACGGCTGGGCCTGAGTTCAGGCAGTGCCTTGACCCCTGGCGATGCCACTGCGGCCTTGGCAGCACAGGGGATTCCAATGGAACTTACACTGGAGCTCCAAACGCTTTGGGTTCAGCTGGAGGAGGCATTGTATCGTCCAGAGGCCTCTCTCTCCCTAGCTGACAGCGCAAAAAAATTAGTCAAAACGTTGGCGCACGTGGATCAGGAGGTGGCGAAATGCAAATAAAGACACTGCTCCCACATCTCCTTCTTTGCATTAGCTTTTTGTCTGTCTCCCCCCTGCAGGCTGAATCGTCGACACGACAGTTCCTTTGGGAGCAGGCGAATGCTCAGGCAAGTTCTGCAAGCAAGCCTGAGGAGTTTGCAAAAGCCGCATCCACGTATGAACGATTGTGTGCAGAGGGTGTAATCGTTGTGCCCTTGCTAACGAATCTCGGCGCGTCCTACGTGATGGCGGGAGAGTCCTCAAAGGCGATGGCTACTTTTCTGAGGGCTGAGAGGTATGCGGGAAGTACGCCTGAGATCAGACAGGGTCTTTTAGCCGCACTCTCTAAACAGAGCGGACAGCAGCGCAAGGAGTTGCCGTGGATGCGTACAGCCCTCTTTTGGCACTACTCGTTGCCATGTCAGATGCGGTTCTGGATCGCAGGGTTTGCCTGGACACTCTTTTGGGGCGGACTCTTCCTGCGTCTTCTGTTGCGCCATCATGATGTGCACACCGTCGCCAGTCTTTCGGAAACAGGGATGTTTGTGGGTGGGGTTGCCACCGTGATCTTTACAGCCTCTGTGATTGTTACCCTATTACAGGAGGTCTTATGAAAATGAGTCTTTTCTGTAGGTCACGTTTTCACCTGCTCGCGGTCCTCCTCGCATGGACAGGTATTGCTCGGGCAGCAGAAATTCGTTCCGCGACGTTTGTGACACAGCCGGCGCATATTTTCGTTAATCAATCCTTTGATCTCTATTTTGAACTTGAACTCTCAGTCGGTGCTGAGATTCAAGAGTTGCAATTTTCGAACTTCATACTGAATGAGGATCTCTTTCGCCTTGGCAGTTTCGAGGCGCTTCCCAAGATTCAACGTCGCGTGGAGGGCGGAAAGACAACCGTCGATGTGCTTCGGTTTAAGGCTGTCGGACAAGCCACTGGAGCAGGGGATCATCCTATTCAGGCACGTTTACAGTGTCAACTTCTTGAACGCACGGGTGGCGCCTTCTTCTCCTCTTTTTCCTCGCGCGGGGTCCAGTTCGCGGTCAAGCCCTTTCTCCTTCGGATCCAAGCGCTCCCCGAGGCAGGAAAACCCAACGATTTCAGTGGTGCCGTTGGCAAGTTTACCCTCTCGGCGCAACTCTCCTCGCTGACAGCCCAACCCGGGGATATTTTGACCCTCACCACCACGGTCCAAGGTGAAGGGGATTTACGCCCTGCCATGGCCCCTGTTCCCCGGAACGCGACTGGTTTTAAAATCTATCCGCTCAAAGAACTGACGCGGGAGATGGCTCTTTTGCGCACGGAACAGATCTTTATTCCACTGGCCACGAATGCAGTCGAGATCGGCGAGGTTTGTTTTTCGTACTTTAATCCAGAGACGCGAACCTTTGAGGTTGCAAAGGCAGGCCCCTTTAAAATTAGATTTGTTGAAAAGTCGCACCAGCCTTTTGCTGCGGGAGTGCGCGTGATCGAAACCGTCTCTCCTGTTGCTCGCAGGCTAACCACGCCAGGCCAGGGTGTGCTTCTGGAGCAGGTGAATAAAGGAGTCCAGGACTATCTGTATCTGCTGATTCCAGCGGCTGGCTTATTATTGGCATGCTTCCTCTTCTTCCAGTTGAAGGGGCCCCATACCCGACTTGGCATTATTCTCGCTCTTATCGTGATGGGCTTTGCAATCGGGTTGGGGGCTTATGCCCGTCGCTCATCTGTTCATCAAACGCTTGAAATCCAGGAGCGAACCATGGTACGCTTTGCACCCTCGACTCATGCAAAGACACTCTTTGTGCTTCAGCCTGGCACCACGGTTGTCCCTTTGGAAACCGCGGGTTCTTGGAAACGGGTGGATGCGAAGGGGCAACGGGGGTGGATCGAGACATTGCCTCCCAATAAGTGATAGTATGCTAACCGCTGATTTTTATTATGATCTCCCTCAGGAATTGATCGCGCAGGAACCTCTTCCAATGAGAGGGATGTCGCGTATGATGGTGCTTCATCGCGTGACGGGAGAGATTGAACATCGGCTGGTGAGGGACTTGCCCGAGTATCTGACCGCCAAGGATCTTCTTGTTCTCAATGATACCAAGGTCTTTCCTGCTCGGCTACAAGGTGTATGGGCGGATACAGGTGGCGCTATCGAGTTGCTTTTGACTGATCCCTTGCCGTTGCCGAATCACACCATTTCAGCACACCACCCCGAAAGCACCTGCTGGTCCTGTATCAGCGGTTCAGGCCGTGGGGTACGCGCTGGACTTGTGGCGCACTTTGCAGAGGGCCAGATTAAAGCTGAGATCCTTGAGCGCACAGGAGAGGGAGTCTGTACGGTTCTTTTCCATGTTGAGCGTCCCCTCATGGAGCTTCTCCATCAGTTTGGCCAGACCCCAGTTCCTCCCTATATCCGACGCAAGGGAGAGCTTGCGCAGGAGAAAGCGGATCGTGAACGTTATCAGACGATCTATGCCCGCGAACTCGGAGCTGTTGCAGCACCCACTGCCGGGCTCCACTTTAATGACGCGATCTTTGATGCGTTAGCGGCAAAGGGTGTTAAGTGTGCTACGGTGACCTTACATGTGGGGCCCGGTACCTTCAAGCCGGTTAAATGCGATACGGTGGAAAATCACAAGATGGATCCTGAACGCTATGCAGTGTCAAAGGAAACAGCCGAGGCTGTTGAATGTTGCAAAGCTAAGGGTGGACGCGTCGTCGCCGTTGGGAGTACGACAGTTCGGACGCTAGAGACGGTGGCGTGTGCGAACAACGGTAAGGTTGTCCCAGCAATGGGAGCAAGTTCGATCTTTATCTATCCGCCATACTCGTTCAGGGTGGTGGATGTGATGCTCACCAATTTTCATCTACCACAGTCCACGTTGATCATGATGGTGAGCGCTTTGGCTGGCCGCGAAAAAATTATGAAAGCCTACCAAGAGGCAATCAAACAGCAGTACCGTTTTTTCAGCTATGGTGATTGCATGCTGATTCTTTAAAGGACACCCTATGATTGCTCACGGAAGTTTGGTCTATGCAACGAAGGTGATCATTGCCAAAAACATTTTTGCACGTATGAAAGGCCTTTTGGGACGAAAATCATTAGGTCCGGATACAGCTATGATCATAGATCCCTGTTCTTCTATTCATACAATAGGGATGCGCTTTTCAATTGATGTCATCTTCCTGGATTCAAAGAACACAATCACGGCACTGGTGCCACAGGTTAGACCAGGACGTCTCTGGGTCTCTGGGGGCTGGAGAGCACGTCGCGTCATCGAGTCCGAGGCAGGACTTCTTCCTCTTTCCTCACTCCATGTGGGCGACACACTCACCGTTGACTAGCGGGATTTTTATACTTGAATGTATTTTAGAGAGTGTGTAAACTTTTGCCTAGTAAGCTAGGTTTTAAACCAAGGAGTAACTCATGAAAAAGTGCTGGATCGTCATTGGTTGTGTATCCGCTTTTTTAGTTTCGGCTGACCAGGTTGAATTTAAGTCTGGGGATCGCCTCTCGGGTACGGTAAAATCAGTGGCAGGCGGTAAGATGGTTTTCGATTCCGCCGTAGCAGGACCGCTCACCTTGAAGATGGATTCCATCAAAACATTTTCTACTGATAATCCCATTGAGATCGTCCAGACGAACGGGACGGTCGTCGTGCAAAAAGTTGTTGCCGGACCAGAAGGCGTAGTGACAGTTCAGCCTGAAACGAGTCAAAAACCTCAGGCTTTAGCATTGGCGGATATTTCCACAATTAACCCCGAGAAGGTCAAATGGGTCGGTTCAGTCGTTGCAGGTGCGGTCTTGACGCGCGGCAACACAGAGAGTTCGACGGCCAGCGTTGGTGCGGAGGCCAGCCGTCGATCAGAGGATACACGCATTTATTTAGGGGCTGGTTATTACTTCGCGAATCAGCGTGACAATAATACAAGGGAGAATAGTACAAGTGCTGACAACTGGTTTTTGAAGGGCAAGTACGACTACTTCTTTACCAAACAATTCTTTGGTTATGCCAACATAAAGTACGAGAAGGATCGTATTGCCTATCTTGATATGCGTGTTACACCAGGTGTTGGTCTGGGGTATCAGTGGGTCGAACGAGCAGACTTGAACTTCTTCACTGAAGCGGGCTTGACCTATGCGCATGAGGTTTACACAAATCCTGATGACACGCGCGACTATATGGCGGCTCGTTTTGCCTACCATCTGGACTACGTTCTTAACGAATATGTGAATGGTTTTCATAACTTCGAGATTATTCCCAATGTAGAAGAGTATGAGGCGTTTCTCATCTCTGCCGATGTCGGAATCCGTGCCGACTTAACCGAACGTATCTTTCTCGAAGCTAAAGCGCAATTGGCGTATAACTCGGAGCCTTCGGATAATCGTGAAAAGAAAGATCTGCGATACACCTTGGGCATCGGCTGGTCGTTTTAGAGCATTTTCTTAAGAAGTGTAGCCGGTTTTTTTCTCACAGAGCCCACAGAGCTCACGGAGGAATCCAGTTGAAGTAATAATCATTTATGGAACAAGGCAGCATCAAAAGTCTTTATCATTCTTTCGGAATACATAGTTCTCTGTGCCCTCTGTGTCTCTGTGAGGGACTGCACATTTAATTAACATGCTTTAAAGGAAGTGCTTATGCATACATGGAAATTCTATCGGACAGGTGGTTTGGATCAGGTGCTTATTCGTGACGGGAAGGATATTGCACATTTAAAGGAGTTGGATCAAAAACTTTGGACGGTCTTAAGTTGTCCAACTAAGGGAATCCGTTTTGATCCGAAGACCCTTGAACTGCTTGACACCGATGGCGATGGACGCATTCGCGTGCCTGAACTGTTAGCTGCTATTCAGTGGCTCACTGCTCGACTCGTCTCACTCGATACCTTGATGGCAGGCTCGGAAACGTTACCTCTCGCTGCGTTTAGTACTCAGACGCCCGAGGGCGTGGCTCTCCTGGCCAGCGCAAAACGCATTCTCTCTAACCTTGGCAAGGCATCATCGGAGACGATTTCACTCGAAAATGTGACGGACACCTCCAAGATTTTCTCCGAGACCCGTTTCAATGGTGATGGTATTGTTCCGGCCGATGCAGCAGATGATGTGGCAACACGACAGGTTATCACCGAAATTATCGCGACGTTCGGCCCAGAATTGGATCGTAGCGGTAAGCCTGGCGTGAACCAAGCGAAGGCCGGTGCGTTCTTTGGGGCTGCAATAGCCTATCTGGCGTGGACGCAACGTGCTGATACCTCGGTTCTGACCCTCGGGGATAAGACTTCCTCTGCTTATGCTGCACTGAGCGTGCTTCGCACGAAACTTGACGACTATTTTACACGGTGTCGTCTCGCGGCCTTCGATGCACGGGCCACTGCGGTATTGAATCGTGCGGAGTGCGATTTTGTGGCTCTCGCAAACCAAGACCTGACCGAGACCCTTCCTGCCATCGCTGATTTTCCACTTTCAGCGATTGGACCTGCTCGTGAGCTGAACCTCACGGAGGAGGTCAATCCATACTGGGCCAAGGCATTGGCTGTTTTCGAGCAGGAGGTTGTTATACCGTTGCTCGGGGAGGAATGCACAAAACTTTCAGATGTGCAGTGGCAACGCTTGAAAGAAATTTTTGTGCCCTATGAGATCTGGCTTGCCTCTAAAGCAGGTGCCGAGGTGGAGTCCTTAGGAACGCAGCGTCTTTCTGATTTGCTCACAAGCGATGTGAAGTCATCGGTTGATTCGCTGATTGCCAAGGACTCGGCATTGGCGAGCGAGAATGCTCAGATCGCCGAAGTCGAAAAGGTGCTTAGACTGAACGCCTTTTTCTATACCTTGCTTCGCAATTTTGTGAATATGGCCCATCTCTATGATCCAAAAGCCACGGCCATCTTTCAAGTCGGTACGCTTTACATGGATGCACGTGCAACGTCGCTCTGTTTTCATGTTGATGATGCAACGGCACATGCTGTCCATGCTGCCACGAGTAAGTGCTGCCTTGCCTATTGCACGTTGACGCGTCAGGGGACGAAGGAGACGCGAACCATTTGTGCGACCTTCACGGCTGGTTTTGCGAAGACATTATGGGTTGGGCGTAATGGGATCTTCTATGATCGCGACGGGCGAGATTGGGATGCGACGATCATCAAGGTTATTGATCACTCGATTAGTCTCAAGGAGGCCTTTTGGGATCCTTGGAATAAGATGGCGGGGATGATTGGTGCTCAGGTTCGCAAGGTGATGGCTGCAAAACAGGATGCGACGTTGTTGAACGCTGCCAAAAAGATTGAGAGCACGACGACGCTTGGACCATTAGAAGCCCCGAAGAAAGTGGAGGGGGCTGCTCTTGCGTCGACAGCGGCTGCGATGGGCATCGCGGTTGGTTTGATCAGCACGGCTGTGGCGGGGTTTGTCAGCGCCCTCTCCCGTATGCCCTTATGGAAGACGGCATTGGGGCTCGTTGTGCTTCTGCTCATTATTTCGGGCCCCTCCATGATCTTGACTTGGTTCAAGCTTCGGGCACGTAATGTGGCTCCCATTCTCAATGCATGCGGCTGGGCAGTCAACCGTAATCTGCGCCTCACGCTCAAGCTGGGGCGAATCTTTACTACAGAAGCTACTTTGCCGGCCCATGCTGAACGTCAGTTGAACGATCCGTTTGCTGATGACAATGTTGCGAGAAACAGATTAATTCTAATTATTATCCTCATCGTGCTGGTGACAATCTTATGGTTTTTTGGACTTTTGGATAATGTATTGCCCGTGCGACTGCAACGCGCGTAGTTGGGCTGAATGCGGGTCTGAAATATTCTGTGGGCCATTGCATGTGTTTGCCTGCCAAGTTTTGCTTCGCCTCGTTCATTTCCCCTTGATTCAGCAATCACGAACAGGGATAATACACGCATGAACAACTGGCATACTCTGGATGTGGATTCAGCCCTTAAGACGTTACACGTTGACTCCGCCTTGGGTCTCACACCCGCCCAAGTGGCTGAGCGTCTGGCTACACACGGTCCCAACGAATTAATCGAAAAAGCGGGCCGTAAGCCTTGGCAAATCCTTTGGGAACAGTTTACCGCTACGATGGTTCTCATTCTGATTGCTGCGGCCGTGATCGCAGGCTTTCTGGGGGATACAAAGAACCTTGTCGCGATTCTCTCAATTGTGGTGTTATACGGCCTGCTAGGTTTTGTACAGGAATACCGAGCCGAGAAGGCAATTGCCGCATTGAAAAAATTATCGGTGCCGAACGTCCGGGTTCTGCGTAATGGAAAATGGGTTGAATGTTCCGCTCACGAACTGGTCCCGGGCGACATTCTGCTGCTCGAAACAGGTAACGTAATTCCTGCGGATGTTCGCCTGCTTGAGGCGGTCAATCTGCAGGTGCAAGAAGCGGCGTTGACAGGAGAATCCGAGGCGGTTGAAAAGCTGACTGGCCCGTTGTCTATGAAGGAGCTCCCCTTGGGGGATCGCCGCAATTTGGGCTTTATGGGCACAATTGTTTCCCA